>NZ_PIBO01000088.1:0-1315 GCF_002806725.1 Raoultella sp. T31 | reverse complement strand
GACCCTGTAAATAATTCTGTGTAATTGCCATCCGATTAAAGGTGGTCGCTCAGGCGGTCACCGAACTCGATAATAAAACGGCTCATTGCCAGCCGCCAGTTCTGGATCGGCATACTCCATTTTTTCGACGCCGATTGTATCGCCAGATAAACCACTTTGCGTACTGAGTCATCCGTCGGGAACACCTTGCGTTTCTTTATCGCCTGCCGTATCACACTATTCAGTGATTCGATGGCATTCGTCGTGTAGATGGCCTTGCGGATATCCGGTGGGTAGCCGAAGAAGGTGTTGAGGTTTTCCCAGTGCGCACGCCAGCTTTTGCTGATTTGCGGGTATTTTTCATCCCAGGCACCGGCAAACTTATCCAGCGCCATCAGTGCCGCTTCCTCTGTCGGGGCTTGATACACCGCTTTCAGCCCACTGGTGACCCCTTTGTAGTCCTTCCATGAGACATACCTCAGGCTGTTGCGCACCATGTGAATGATGCATAGCTGGATATGTGTCTGCGGGTAGACGCTGTTTATCGCATCCGGGAAGCCTTTCAGACCGTCCACGCAGGCAATCAGGATATCCTGAAGACCCCGATTTTTCAGCTCCGTCAGCACATTGAGCCAGAACTTCGCGCCTTCGTTCTCAGCCAGCCACATACCCAGTAACTCTTTCTGGCCTTCGGTATTGATACCCAGCGCGAGGAACACCGCTTTGTTGATAACGCTGCCGCCATGCCGGACTTTCACCAGAATACAGTCAAGGTAAACAATGGGATACAGTGAATCTAACGGACGATTTTGCCACTCACTGACCTGTTCTTTAACGGCATCGGTCACTTTGGATATCAACGTGGGGGAGACATCGGCATCATACATTTCTTTGAAGGTTGCAACGATTTCCCGCGTGGTCATACCTTTGGCATAGAGGGATAAAATCTGGCTGTCCATCTGCGTAATGCGCGTCTGATTTTTCTTTATCAATTGCGGCTCAAAGGTATTTTCACGGTCGCGTGGCGTGCTGAGTTCAATCTCACCCTCGTCGCATAACACGGTTTTGGTCGAGTAACCGTTTCGGGTATTAGAGCCTGATTTAGGGGCATTTTTCTCATGACCGAGATGGTCAGTGAGTTCGGCATTGAGGGCTGTTTCGACGGTAAGCTTTGTCAGCATACGGGAAAACTGGTTGAGGTCAGCTTCCGTTTTGAGGCCTTTGGCCAGTTCAGCCGCAAGGGCTTTGAGTTTCTTTTCGTCCATACTTTGCCTGTCTCCGTTGTTGGAGTGAACATATCAAAAACAGGCAATTACACAATTTAAATTACAGTCTC
>NZ_PIBO01000087.1:0-1354 GCF_002806725.1 Raoultella sp. T31 | reverse complement strand
TATATGGACGCACCGGGTGATGCAAGTACTGGTTCGATGCGGTTTGCGACCATATATCCGGCGTCGTTAGTAGGTTCAATGACCTGCGCCATGATGTTATCCGAGCCCTGTTTCCTAATCACTACACCGGTATTTGATTACCCAGGTCAACTTCAGGCTGTTACAGGGACGGTAGCCGTTATCTCATCAGTGCCTGCAAACTCAGTTAAAAATGTTTTCTGTAACTTGCTGTTTTTATTCAGCTCATCGCAACGGCCTTCTGCATATTAAAATCAATACCATCGGTCAAAACACGCCAGATAATTCTCGTCAGCTTATTCGCCAGCGCAACCGTGGTTTTCAGGAACCCTCGACGGGCCTCCAGCCTTTGCAGCCAAATACTCAGACTGTCATCGCGCTTTTTCACACAGCGCATTACAGACCGCGCACCATGAATAATGAGAGTTCTCAGACTCCGGTTGCCATTTTTTGTCACAGAAGACAGACGCTGTTTTCCGCCCGAACTGTGCTGGCGGGGAACCAGGCCGCACCAGGCGGATAATTCTCGCCCACTCGAGAACTGTGTGGCATCAACTTCGCTGAGAAACGCTGCTGCAATCAGGGGACCTACGCCCGGGATTGTTAATAGATGGCGGTACGCGGTTTGTTGTGATGACAGCGCTGCAATTTCGTTATCCAGACTGGTAATTCGTTCATTTAATGCCTGCATATCTTCCCGCAGCGAGGACAGCAGCCGACGAAGAGTGAATGTCAGGCTGTTTGAGGCATCTTCAATCAGCTCCGGTAGCTGTTGCTGGAGACGCAGGATCCCGACAGGAATAGTGAAGCCATATTCAGCGAGCAGAGAACGAAGCTGGTTGGCCAGCGCCGTTCTCTGCTCAACCATCAGTTGACGTGTGTTCCGAAGCGCCTTGATATCCTGCTGCTCTGTGGTTTTTACACAAACAAAGTGAATGCCCGGGCGAAATGCTGTCTCGCAAATTGCCAGCGCATCATTGGCATCATTTTTTTGGCTACGGACAAAAGCTTTTACGTGTTGTGCGGGGATGAGTCTGACGCAGTAGCCCATAGATGCGAAGGTTCGCCCCCAAAAATGCGAAGTGGCGCAGGCTTCCATAGCAACAAGAGTTCCAGGTTCAAACTGTCGGATAGTATCCAGCAATTTAGAACGAGAGATTTTTTTGTTCCATGCGACGGAGCCATCCACCATCCAGACGCAGACCTGAAAAACTGATTTGGCGATATCAATACCAACAACTCTGATCGTGCTCATGTGCTTTACTCCCGTAGCAAACGCAGACAGTAAAGTATGGCACTGGCTGCTTCAGGAAAGGGCGTCCATCACATCACTACA
>NZ_PIBO01000086.1:0-1375 GCF_002806725.1 Raoultella sp. T31 | reverse complement strand
TATTGGATTGATTTCCTGACAAATTAATGGCTTTCCTGTGGCATCCCTTCCTCGGGACAGGTTAGCCAACCCCCTTACACATTCCAGATGACACTACACGGGTTACGTAAAAGACGGCCTGTGTGGTGTATTTTTGTATCTGAATTTCACGAGAGCGTTAATAATGAATAGTCCTACACAGAAACGAATTGAAATCGAATCACATTTCATCCCCAAAATTAAAGCTGCACTGGAAAATATCGAAGATGCAAAGGATATTTACAACGCAGACAGCCTGAATAAAGATACTCTTATTGCTATCAAGACTAAGCAACTAATGTCTCAGCCAGTCGAAGATTATGGATTCAGAATCCGACAGGTTACACACCCAGCGATGGTACAGACCATTATTCAGAACATGATGAATGAGAATTATATTGTGTATGAGATGGGCGCTGGATTTATCAAATTTGTACCCTTACAGCAGTCACCAAAACATAACCCGCTTGCTGAGATTGAAAAGGCATGTAAGAAAGCTGCTGAGAAATTTGTTGATTCCGGAATCACTGAGAAAGCGAATAAGGTAAATAATGCCATCCATGCTCACAATGTATTGGTGAAACAGGCTGAAGAGGCGTTATCGGGAATCAAACCGTTTGAATCCTATCTGTCTGTGATTGTAGCCGATGAGGTGGGTAATGACTAACAAAGTCACTGAAGCCGCTTACAAGGCTCAGATTGCCACTTTACAGGCTCAGTTAATGCAACGTCATACAGTGACTGCCATCGACGCTGTACAGCCTTTCTGTGAAGCTATAGGTATCAATCCCGCTGATTACGTTAAGGCCACCAGCGCTATGAGTAACCAGCATAAAGCGTTCTGTGACGGGATTCTGAAAGCGGCTTCTTCAAAGGTCACCCGCTTGCAGCGTGATGCAACTGTACGAATCCTCGAAGCACAGACAAAACGAAACAAAGCCATAACAGCAGCCTCAGAAGCGGCTGAAGTTGCTCAGTCGATGGGAGGGCTAAATGAATCAACTCTTCAATGAATATGGTCAGAAAGTAAGTTGTAATCTTCTGATGACGCTGCATCCATCGCTTATCACAAAGCTGGAAAAGCTTTCTGAACAGATTGGTCAAGGCGTGGTATCAGAAGACCAGCGTTTAACACTGGCAATCGGTGAGATGCTCAGGAGGCTTGAATGACGCTTTATCCGTGTAATCCTCTGAAGTCTCAAGGGGATGCAATTCCGTTAACTCAAAATCTCGCCCTGAATATTCCTGTCCCAATGCTACAGAAGCTGGACAGAGTAGGTTATGAACTTGCGGGACGTTACAAATTGGGCGGATTATCAGAGCAGCGCGTGAGATTGCTGGCATTGGCTCACCTGAT
>NZ_PIBO01000085.1:0-1426 GCF_002806725.1 Raoultella sp. T31 | reverse complement strand
TAATGCCAGTCAGTTAAGCAACTGACTGGCCCTTTTTCGGGGCTGTGGGGTATTTCCAGGGCCTCTCCTTTACCACTCTCGGGAAGGCTCTTTCTCTTCTTGTCGGTAACTTTACCAGTTGCCCCATACTTTCAAGATCACGCATCAGTTCCGGGATTCGACCCGGTGAAGCACCCTGCAGCGTCATCAGCATCCTCATTACCATTCCGCATGATTCTGAGAAGCTCAGTTGATTCGGCCAGTATCCTTTCAGATGTCCCGCCATTTTAATCATCTGATATCTCACCAGATTATAAGCCAGTAAGACTCCCCATAACTCCTGCTCCACAAGCTCCGGCTTTTTACTTCGCAGTGTCAGCCTGCTCAGTTGCATCGTCTGCTTGATCTCCCGGTATCCCAGTTCGATTTCCCAGCGATGGCTGTACAGATCTGCCATTTCTCCACCAGGGTAACGCATGGCGTCCGTCATCGACGTCAGCAGATGGCAGACTTTTCCTTTGCGCGTCACTGTCAGCAGGCGGGCTGTCATCTCACTGCCCAGACCCGGCCACTTTTTTCGTGCCTGGGGACTGGTTTTCAGCATTACCAGATGGTCGCCTTTACCCAGTTTTCTGACTTCTTCATACTGCGCCCCCTTTCTGAGCGGGATCATCCAGTGGCGGTGCTCTCCCGCCTGGCTCCAGGCATTTAACAGCCCCAGTGAGTAATAACCTTTATCCATTAACGTCAGGGTGTTATCGCCGGTCTGCTCTATAAGCTGTGCAGCGAGCTCATTTTCGCTGTTTTTCATTGTGCCGAAGGCGGCTGCCGTCAGAAGATGGCTGGTCAACTCCATCTGACAGACCATTTTGACCTGTGGATAGAGTGCCGGATCCCCGCCATGCGTCTGACGGGGGAAGGCTGCATCATTCTCTGGTGTGTCCGGTGTTCGCCAAAACACACCATCGATGGCCAGCAGGGTCAGGCCGCACCAGTGTGGATGTGGAGTGCTATGATGCCAGAGTTGTGCTGTTTGCGTGAACACGCGCCGGACGGCCTCGCTGCCCAGACGCTGCCGGGCCTGGATCACCGCGCTGGGTGCGACAAAGGGACGACTGCCCGGCAGCATGATGTCCAGCCGGTTCACGATCTGATGAAGGGGTTCCTTTCGTTCAAGGGCCATGCCGACAATACACCAGACCATCATTTCCAGCGGAAGACGACGCTTGCGCAGGGTGACGGTGCCGGCTTCGGCCAGACAGCGGGAGAGCAGTTCCGGGTCCAGATAATCGCCCAGAGAAGTCAGTGGGTTACGCAGAGAATCGTAACGGGAAACCAGATCAAGAGCCTGTCCAATGTGCATAAAAAAATCCGGAAACGGGTGAGCATTTCCGGATTCTTACACAGCCACTGGATCGGTCAACCGATCCTTAACTGATCGGCATTA
>NZ_PIBO01000084.1:0-1430 GCF_002806725.1 Raoultella sp. T31 | reverse complement strand
AAACTGCGCGATCAGATAGCTGACCAGCTCACGCTTTATCGCTGGTGTTAAAGCTAATGGAATGGTTCGCCCCCACTCAACTTGCTAAAATTGCACTTGCTGTCAGCCCTTATATTGGAGGTGTGTTATGTCACGAACAAAAGCACAGTCCCTTAGCCGAATGGGTATTGATATCGGTAAAAATACGTTCCATGTAGTAGGAATGGACGATAAAGGAAATATCCTGATTAGGCGATGTTTTACCCGCGTTAAATTGATTGAATATCTAGCCCGCTTACCCCAAACAACGATTGGAATGGAAGCCTGTCCGGGTTGCCATTGGCTGGCCAGAAAAGCTAAATCATTTGGACATACGCCCTGCATCGTCCCGGCACAATTTGTAAAACCTTTCGTTAAATCAAACAAGAATGACCTGATTGATGCTGAAGCAATAGCCGAAGCCATTTCTCGTCCTACTATGCGGACAGTGATACCAAAAACAACGGCACAGCTCGATCTACAGGCATTACATCAGATCAGAGAACGCGTGGTCTCTCATAAAACAGCGGTGGTGAATCAGGCCAGGGCATTTCTCCTGGAATACGGATTAACTATCCACAGTGGAATTGCCAAATTTACACATGATATGCCTTCTCTGTTATCTGACGAGCAAAACGAACTGAGTCCATCAATGAGGGATATACTCATTGATCTCTGGCAGGAATATCGGTCTCTTGAGGAAAAACTGTTGCACTTACGTCGCCAGATTGAGTCTATCGCTGATGCAGATGGAATAGCTAAAAGGCTGACGTCTATTCCCGGTGTAGGGAAATTGACAGCGACGGCAATGACGGCGTTTGTAGGTAATGGCCAACAATTTAAATCAGGGCGCAATTTAGCTGCCTGGCTGGGGCTTGTACCACGAGAATACTCAACAGGAGGCAAGCAACGTTTATTAGGTATGAGTAAACGTGGCATGCTTACCTGAGAAAACTGCTTATCCATGGAGCCCGAACCTGTGTTCTGCATTTGAACAGGACAACAAATTTTCTGGGACAGTGGGTACAACTTATGGAAGAGCGCGGTGTACACCGCAATAAGGTTGTTGTCGCACTGGCGAACAAAATTACCCGAATTATCTGGGCTGTCATGACACGACCGGGCGCTTTTTATTTACAGCAACGAGAAATCTGAACTCGCTTAAAATCTTACCAGTTTGCAGGGTATGTGATGACAAAACTGTGCAATGGCGTCTTGTAAACCCGGGACAAAAAAACGGCTTTAACAGCCGAAGAAGCTTATTGGGAACCTGACGCGCTTATTCCATCATGGCCTTGCTGCCAAAAGCAGCTGACTTGCAAGAGGCCGGATACATTAACGCAAACAGCTTTATCATGAGACTGTAATTTAAATTGTGTAATTGCCTGTTTTTGATATGTTCACTCCAACAA
>NZ_PIBO01000083.1:0-1459 GCF_002806725.1 Raoultella sp. T31 | reverse complement strand
CCTTTCACCCACAGGGCGGCGTAAATATGCACCATAATAACCACAATCAGGGCAACGGCGGCAAATGAATGCAGCATCAGCGCGAAGCGGATCACCGGGATTGAGAACGCCGGCGCAAAATACGGACGCCAGATGATCACGCCGCTCGCCAGCAGCAGCACCAGCAAGATAATCGCCGCCCAGAATACGCACTTCTGGCCGAAGTTATAGCGCCCGGTGTCACCCACTTCCTCGTTGACGACGATCTTACGAATATTCTTCGCCCAGAAGATATCATCCCGGTTGATGAGGTTATGGTGCCAGTAGCGGAAAAACATGATGATGAACGACGCGAACATGATAACGCCGACAAACGGGTGCAGTATACGCGCCAGCTGCGGTGTCCCCATGATCTGCATCAGCCAGTTGAAGGACGGGAAGAAAAAGCCCAGTCCGCTCACCGCCGCCAGCACGAAGCAGAAGGCGGTGACCCAGTGGTTGATGCGTTCCGGCGCCGTGTAGCGCACGATGGTGTCACGTCTTTTCATTTGCGCACCTCGTCATTCTCTTCATGCAGGTTGTCCTCTTCCTCTTCCGCACGGTTCGGACCGACCCCGACATAGTGGAAGACGCTGGCGGCGAACGTCGCGGCAAATCCCACCGCCGCGAGCGGTTTCCAGATACCTTTCCAGAACTTCACGGTGGCGCTGATTTCCGGGTTCTCCGGCAGGCCGTGATACAGATTCGGTTTGTCGGCGTGGTGCAGCACGTACATCACGTGCGTGCCGCCGACGCCGGCCGGATCGTACAGGCCCGCGTTGTCGTAACCACGGGTTTTCAGTTCAGCGACGCGCTCGCCTGCCAGCGTTTTCATATCCTCTTTGGAGCCAAAGTGAATCGCCCCGGTCGGGCAGGTTTTCACACAGGCAGGCTCCTGACCCACGGTGACGCGGTCGACGCACAGCGTACATTTGTAGACGCGGTTGTCTTCCGGGTTCAGGCGCGGCACATTGAACGGGCAGCCGGCGATACAGTAGCCGCAGCCGATGCACTGCTCGGACTGAAAATCCACGATACCGTTGGCATACTGAATGATAGCCCCTTCCGACGGGCAGGCCTTCAGGCAGCCGGGGTCGGCGCAGTGCATGCAGCCATCCTTACGGATAAGCCACTCCAGTTTGTCGTTCTGCTCCACTTCGGAGAAGCGCATCACCGTCCAGGATTTGGCGGTCAGATCCGCGGGGTTGTCGTACACCCCGACGTTGTGACCGACTTCATCGCGGATATCGTTCCATTCTGAACAGGCGACCTGACAGGCTTTACAGCCAATACAGGTGGTGACGTCGATAAGCTTCGCGACTTCCTGCTGGTGGTCCCGCGCCCGAGGCGCGGGAGTGAAACCGTTAGTCGCGGAACGACGAATAATGTCTTGCGATTGATAAGCCATAAGTCGTCTCCGTTACACCTTTTCCACGTTCAC
>NZ_PIBO01000082.1:0-1569 GCF_002806725.1 Raoultella sp. T31 | reverse complement strand
TGCTGGAGGTATCAGAAGTGCGAATGCTGACATAAGTAACGATAAAGCGGGTGAAAAGCCCGCTCGCCGGAAGACCAAGGGTTCCTGTCCAACGTTAATCGGGGCAGGGTGAGTCGACCCCTAAGGCGAGGCCGAAAGGCGTAGTCGATGGGAAACAGGTTAATATTCCTGTACTCGGTGTTACTGCGAAGGGGGGACGGAGAAGGCTATGTCGGCCGGGCGACGGTTGTCCCGGTTTAAGCATGTAGGCGGAGGTTCCAGGTAAATCCGGTACCTTTTTAACGCTGAGGTGTGATGACGAGGCACTACGGTGCTGAAGTGACAAATGCCCTGCTTCCAGGAAAAGCCTCTAAGCATCAGGTAACAACGAATCGTACCCCAAACCGACACAGGTGGTCAGGTAGAGAATACCAAGGCGCTTGAGAGAACTCGGGTGAAGGAACTAGGCAAAATGGTGCCGTAACTTCGGGAGAAGGCACGCTGATGGTAAGTGAAGTGACTTGCTCATGGAGCTGAAATCAGTCGAAGATACCAGCTGGCTGCAACTGTTTATTAAAAACACAGCACTGTGCAAACACGAAAGTGGACGTATACGGTGTGACGCCTGCCCGGTGCCGGAAGGTTAATTGATGGGGTTATCCGTAAGGAGAAGCTCTTGATCGAAGCCCCGGTAAACGGCGGCCGTAACTATAACGGTCCTAAGGTAGCGAAATTCCTTGTCGGGTAAGTTCCGACCTGCACGAATGGCGTAATGATGGCCAGGCTGTCTCCACCCGAGACTCAGTGAAATTGAACTCGCTGTGAAGATGCAGTGTACCCGCGGCAAGACGGAAAGACCCCGTGAACCTTTACTATAGCTTGACACTGAACACTGGTCCTTGATGTGTAGGATAGGTGGGAGGCTTTGAAGCGTGGACGCCAGTCTGCGTGGAGCCAACCTTGAAATACCACCCTTTAATGGCTGGTGTTCTAACGTAGACCCGTCATCCGGGTTGCGGACAGTGTCTGGTGGGTAGTTTGACTGGGGCGGTCTCCTCCCAAAGAGTAACGGAGGAGCACGAAGGTTAGCTAATCCTGGTCGGACATCAGGAGGTTAGTGCAATGGCATAAGCTAGCTTGACTGCGAGCGTGACGGCGCGAGCAGGTGCGAAAGCAGGTCATAGTGATCCGGTGGTTCTGAATGGAAGGGCCATCGCTCAACGGATAAAAGGTACTCCGGGGATAACAGGCTGATACCGCCCAAGAGTTCATATCGACGGCGGTGTTTGGCACCTCGATGTCGGCTCATCACATCCTGGGGCTGAAGTAGGTCCCAAGGGTATGGCTGTTCGCCATTTAAAGTGGTACGCGAGCTGGGTTTAGAACGTCGTGAGACAGTTCGGTCCCTATCTGCCGTGGGCGCTGGAGAATTGAGGGGGGCTGCTCCTAGTACGAGAGGACCGGAGTGGACGCATCACTGGTGTTCGGGTTGTCATGCCAATGGCATTGCCCGGTAGCTAAATGCGGAAGAGATAAGTGCTGAAAGCATCTAAGCACGAAACTTGCCCCGAGATGAGTTCTCCCTGACTC
>NZ_PIBO01000081.1:0-1620 GCF_002806725.1 Raoultella sp. T31 | reverse complement strand
GTGACCCCCTGATTTTACGGAAAAATTTTCATCAGTAATTTTCTGGCCTCATCTCTTAAATCATCGTTCACACGATTAGACGCAATAATTAGCCTTAATGCTTCTTCACTTGCCCCTGCGGAAATGATTGCTCTCGCTTTACTGGTGCGGCTCCCACAGCTTTTTTCTGTGTATCCTTCCTGAGTATGTAGCAGTTCAATAAGGTCAGCACGTGAAATGGTTGTGTTGGCAAACTTGCTGTAATACGTCACAAAGCACCCCATACCAATAGCTTTAAGGTAGGTGTGTAATTTTTCGTCATCCATTGAGAGGCCCTTAAGAGAATATCTGAGGGAATTGTAACCCTCTGAAAGTCATCTTAACCAGTGGGTAAACTGAGATGAAAGGTTTGATGTCTGTATCCGGCTTACGCTTACCGTTATCCCTGTACCATTGTTTCTGGCATTCAACACAAGCCATGCAGCTTGAGTAATGTTCACTGGCACCATGTCTCTTGCAGATGTGAACAAAGAAACGCTGACCGAGTGCTCTGGCAATCTTTGCCGCAGCAGTTTTCCGGGTGGTGAAGTCTTCGTTTCCGGTAAGAAACAAAAATCGGTTTGATGTCTGTACAGTAGGTTTCATTCTTCCAGTCTCCGGTGTGGAAAATAATTCAGCCCACCAGCGATTAACGCTTGATGGGAAGGAACCCTTTTCACCGTGATGGATTGTCTATGGCTTAACAGATGGGAAGGTCTGAAAAGTTGCAATTCACAATATTGCTGTAGGGTGAGGTGACTCAACAATTTGGGGTTGTTTAGTATTCACTCTTATTGTGAATGTCTGCCATTGATAAATCTCTTTAGATATGGCTGGACTAGTTGAACTCTCAAGCTATCCCGACTCAACGGGGGCTTAAGCAACGACACCAGATATTCCCACAACCCAAAGAGAACTCATCTCTAACAGGCTGATTATTATATCAAACGCAATGGTTTGATGCAATTGTAACCTGAGCTATTTTAGCGCTCTCTGAGGGCTTATGATGGGCCTTGAGGGGAGAATGTATGGTTGATATTGGGAACGCTTCAGAATGGCATACAGGGGTTCTGATAGGCTATCTGAATAGATTACAAGGCGAAAGCAAGAAGCATGACAACGCGAAGCCATGCGAATGTTGAAAGGATAATTCCTTGATTGGTGATTCCACATCTTAACAGTAATCTTTAAAGGTATTGATTAAGTATCTTTGAAGAGATAATAAGATTTTAATGGCTTTTGGCGTAAGCCATTTTCTTATTGTAGTATTCAATTAGTGATAATCAGAAAACTTTAAAGGTAATCTGTAAAGGTCTTAATGCATTATATCAATCGTAAAAAAACCCGTCAATAGCAAAAAGTGCTAAATATGTATTTCTGCAATCCCATCCCTCCCGCCAATAA
Source organism: Raoultella sp. T31 (assembly GCF_002806725.1). Classification (NCBI taxonomy): domain Bacteria; kingdom Pseudomonadati; phylum Pseudomonadota; class Gammaproteobacteria; order Enterobacterales; family Enterobacteriaceae; genus Klebsiella; species Raoultella sp. T31. Next base: position 198 of record NZ_PIBO01000081.1, on the reverse strand, counting down.
TAACCATTCATCAATTACTGCAATAACAAAATACTACTGGACAAAAACACAGTTTCGTATGATAATAATACAGTAATGCTCATTTATCAAAATCGGTCAACAGGGTCTTAGATAGATGAGAATAGCTGGACGGTCACTTTCTCAGGTTTTATCATGGGGGGTGGCCTTTCCTGTTTTAGGGGTATTAACATGAATGAA
>NZ_PIBO01000080.1:0-1727 GCF_002806725.1 Raoultella sp. T31 | reverse complement strand
CAGACAATCTGTGTGAGCACTACAAAGGCAGGTTCTTCAGGTAAGGAGGTGATCCAACCGCAGGTTCCCCTACGGTTACCTTGTTACGACTTCACCCCAGTCATGAATCACAAAGTGGTAAGCGCCCTCCCGAAGGTTAAGCTACCTACTTCTTTTGCAACCCACTCCCATGGTGTGACGGGCGGTGTGTACAAGGCCCGGGAACGTATTCACCGTAGCATTCTGATCTACGATTACTAGCGATTCCGACTTCATGGAGTCGAGTTGCAGACTCCAATCCGGACTACGACATACTTTATGAGGTCCGCTTGCTCTCGCGAGGTCGCTTCTCTTTGTATATGCCATTGTAGCACGTGTGTAGCCCTACTCGTAAGGGCCATGATGACTTGACGTCATCCCCACCTTCCTCCAGTTTATCACTGGCAGTCTCCTTTGAGTTCCCGACCGAATCGCTGGCAACAAAGGATAAGGGTTGCGCTCGTTGCGGGACTTAACCCAACATTTCACAACACGAGCTGACGACAGCCATGCAGCACCTGTCTCAGAGTTCCCGAAGGCACCAAAGCATCTCTGCTAAGTTCTCTGGATGTCAAGAGTAGGTAAGGTTCTTCGCGTTGCATCGAATTAAACCACATGCTCCACCGCTTGTGCGGGCCCCCGTCAATTCATTTGAGTTTTAACCTTGCGGCCGTACTCCCCAGGCGGTCGACTTAACGCGTTAGCTCCGGAAGCCACTCCTCAAGGGAACAACCTCCAAGTCGACATCGTTTACAGCGTGGACTACCAGGGTATCTAATCCTGTTTGCTCCCCACGCTTTCGCACCTGAGCGTCAGTCTTTGTCCAGGGGGCCGCCTTCGCCACCGGTATTCCTCCAGATCTCTACGCATTTCACCGCTACACCTGGAATTCTACCCCCCTCTACAAGACTCAAGCCTGCCAGTTTCAAATGCAGTTCCCAGGTTGAGCCCGGGGATTTCACATCTGACTTAACAGACCGCCTGCGTGCGCTTTACGCCCAGTAATTCCGATTAACGCTTGCACCCTCCGTATTACCGCGGCTGCTGGCACGGAGTTAGCCGGTGCTTCTTCTGCGAGTAACGTCAATCACTAAGGTTATTAACCTTGGTGCCTTCCTCCTCGCTGAAAGTACTTTACAACCCGAAGGCCTTCTTCATACACGCGGCATGGCTGCATCAGGCTTGCGCCCATTGTGCAATATTCCCCACTGCTGCCTCCCGTAGGAGTCTGGACCGTGTCTCAGTTCCAGTGTGGCTGGTCATCCTCTCAGACCAGCTAGGGATCGTCGCCTAGGTGAGCCGTTACCCCACCTACTAGCTAATCCCATCTGGGCACATCTGATGGCATGAGGCCCGAAGGTCCCCCACTTTGGTCTTGCGACGTTATGCGGTATTAGCTACCGTTTCCAGTAGTTATCCCCCTCCATCAGGCAGTTTCCCAGACATTACTCACCCGTCCGCCGCTCGTCACCCGAGAGCAAGCTCTCTGTGCTACCGCTCGACTTGCATGTGTTAGGCCTGCCGCCAGCGTTCAATCTGAGCCATGATCAAACTCTTCAATTTAAGTTTGATGCTCATGAATTAAACTTCGTAATGAATTACGTATGTTCACTCAGAGACTTGGTATTCATTTTTCGTCCGAGGACGTTAAGAATCCATGTCACTTTGAGTGCCCACACAGATTGTCTGATAAATTGTTAAAGAGCAGT
>NZ_PIBO01000079.1:0-1807 GCF_002806725.1 Raoultella sp. T31 | reverse complement strand
AGCGGCAACGACCAGAGCTAATACTTTTTTCATTCTGATATCCTCGAAATTGTTTTTTCAGTGAACCCCACTGCGGGGCCGTTGAAAGAACTATATGCCTGTCTTTGCTGGCTTTCCGTGAGTGTTTGGTATCGGCATGTAACGATATGTACAACCGCTACTGAGACGAGGATTGTGTGCTGAGCGCCGGGAGAACCCCGGCGCGACGGGCGGGTTTACAGGTAGCGTGCGGTGAGATGCTGGCGGAAATAATCGCTGTTCAGATCTTCCCCGGTGGCGTTGATAATCAGCTGTGAGGTGCTGAACCGACTGCCGTGCTGCCAGATGTTCTGCTGTAGCCAGGCAAACAGCGCCGAGAAATCGCCGTTGGCGATGTTGGCCTCCAGCTGCGGCAACGCGCGCTTCGCGGCGGCCATCAGCTGCGCGGCGTACATGGCGCCGAGGGTATAAGAAGGGAAGTAGCCAAATCCGCCATCGGTCCAGTGAATGTCCTGCATACAGCCGTTACGATAATTACCGGTGGTGGAAAGGCCCAGCCAGCTGCGCATTTTCTCATCCCACAGCGCGGGAATATCGTCCACCTCAATGTCGCCATCGATCAGCGCCCGTTCAATCTCGTAGCGCAGGATAACATGCGCCGGATAGCTGACCTCGTCAGCATCCACGCGGATATAACCCGGCTTGACGCGCTGGTTCCAGGCAATGAAATTCTCAGTGCTGAAGGCTGGCTGTTCGCCAAAACGCTGACGCACGGCAGGCAGCAGGCGCTTCAGAAAGGCATCGCTGCGCCCGAGCTGCATTTCGAAGAACAGACTTTGCGATTCGTGAATTGCCGTTGAGCGGGCCAGCGCCACCGGCTGATCGAGCCATTTACGCGGAAGGTTCTGCTCATAGCGCGCATGCCCGGTTTCGTGAATCACGCCAAACAGGGCGCTGAGCAGGTCCTCTTCGTTATAGCGGGTGGTGATGCGCACATCCTGCGGCACGCCGCCGCAGAACGGATGGGCGCTGATATCCAGACGTCCGCCATCGAAATCAAAGCCCAAAATGCGCATCGCTTCCAGCCCCAGTTCACGCTGTTCAGCAATCGGGAACGGGCCCTGCGGGGCAACCGGCGGGCGCAGGGACTGTTTTTCGACGACGCTGGCCAGCAGGGTCGGCAGCCAGGATTTGAGATCGGCAAACAAAACGTCAAGCCGCGCGCTGGTCATATCCGGTTCAAAAATATCCAGCAGGGCGTCGTAGCGGGAGCCGCCTTTCGCCCCGGCGCGAATCGCCGCTTCTTCACGACTCAGCTTGACCACCTCACGCAGGTTTTCGGCGAAACCTTCCCAGTCGTTCGCCGGACGCTGGCTGCGCCAGGCATGTTCGCAGCGGCTGCCCGCCAGTGATTTGGCCTCAACCAGACTTTCCGGCAGCAGCGCCGCCTGTTCGTACTGGCGGGTCATTTCGCGCAGATTAGCCTGTTCGACGTCATTCAGGTTTTCCTGACGTGCGTTGCGCAGCGCCTCAGCCACGCTTTTATCCGTCAGGATTTGATGTTGCAGCACGCCCAGTTCCGCCAGAGCCTCTCCTCGCGCGGCGCTGCCGCCTGGCGGCATCATGGCGAACATATCCCAGCCGGCGATAGCGCCGAGATGCGAGAAGCGAGAGAGACGCTGGAAAGTGCGGGTAAGCTGCTGATAGTTTTTGTTTTCAGTCATATTTAGTTTGGCCTGTTGCGAGTGAACGAAAGGCGTTGCCCGTTGACCTTATATGGACGCACCGGGTGATGCAAGTACTGGTTCGATGCGGTTTGCGACCATAT
>NZ_PIBO01000007.1:0-186927 GCF_002806725.1 Raoultella sp. T31 | reverse complement strand
CTCTTTCATCAAGCGAAAGCGCTAACCGGTGCCGCTTTCGCACGGGAGGACGGTATCTATCTCACTCATGAAAATACCTCTGCCATATTCGTCATCAAAATCTATTAAAATCCGCGCATCCCATTGATAAACGTTTCAATCACATTGCGCACACGGTCGTAGACTCGTGCCCGCACGTTCTTGCGTTCCAGAATCTTCGGCGTCCAGATTAGCGTTTCTGCCACTTCATCCTCTCGCGGCATCACGTCGGTAAAGAGGTAGTTATCCAGTAAGCCGGTCAGTTTGATCGAATCGAGTCGCTCTTCGCTACACAAGGCTTCCAGCGCCTTACCTTTTGAATCGCCACGGATAATCTAGACACTTCCGAGCCGTTGATAATATGGGTTTTCATATTCTGTCGGTGACATCTGATCGCTAGAGCCATGCCGACGCTTACTGTTATAAAACATTTCGATGTAATCAAAAATATCGCTGCGGGCTTCTTCCCGCGTTCCGTAGATCTTTTTCTTTATCCGTTCACGCTTCAGCAACTGGAAAAAGCTTTCTGCAACCGCATTATCATGGCAGTTACCGCGACGGCTCATGCTGCCCTCCAGGCCGTGCGATTTCAGGAACGACTGCCACTCATGGCTTGTGTACTGACTGTGTCAGCGCCAGTGATATAAGACATTCATTCACCATTCAGGTTGTCCGCTCTACCCGTCATGCGGTTTCCTTAAGGTTCCCACACCGAAAAGGATTCCAGCATGCTGAGCAGAGAGGACTTTTTCATGATAAAGCAAATGCGCCAACAGGGTGCCTATAGACTGGCCCCATAGATCACCAGACACTTCGCCTCTCTTAAAATAAGAGGTAGTCTTAGACCTATGTTTAACACCAGTCAGAATAATAAGATGGTTGAAGTGTTATCAGGACCTGAGCGGCGTCGCCGCCGTACACCGCAGGAAAAAATAGCCATTATTCAGCAGACAATGGAACCCGGTATGACCGTGTCTCATGTCGCCCGCCTGCATGGCATCAATGCCAACCAGATTTTCAAATGGCGCAGGCAATACGAAGACGGCTCGCTAACTGCCGTGGCTTCAGGCGAAGAAGTTGTGCCTGCTTCTGAACTTGCTGCCGCCAATAAGCAAATCCGTGAACTACAGCGCCTTCTGGGCAAAAAGACGATGGAAGCTGAAATACTTAAAGAGGCCGTGGAGTTCGGTCGGGCAAAAAAATGGATTGCGCATGCGCCCTTGTTGCCCGGGGACGACGAATAACCGACGTCTGCCGGAGTATTGGTGTGTCGCGTGCGCAGCTGAGTATCAGGGTTCACCGGTTGTCTGACTGGCAGGATCACCGGCGACCCCCCCGTTTTGACGATAACGCGGTGTTGTCCCGGATAAATACGGCTGTGGCCAGTCTGCCCACGTACGGTTATCGACGGGTATGGGCACTGTTGCGACGGGAGTCGGAGCGTGACGGGCAGCCTGTAGTTAATGCAAAACGGGTGTACCGCATCATGAGTACCCACCATCTGCTTCTTGAGCGAAAACCTGCGGATAACCACCGGAAGCGGGCGCATAAAGGACGCGTGGCAGTGGCTGAGAGCAACCGACGCTGGTGTTCAGACGGCTTTGAGTTCCGCTGCGATAATGGCGAAAAGTTGCGGGTAACCTTCGCACAGGACTGCTGTGACCGGGAGATCATCGACTGGGCCGCAGGCACAGGTGGCTATGACAAAGAAACCGTGCAGGATGTCATGCTGGGTGCGGTAGAAAAACGCTTCGGGCAGCATCTGCCATCAGAGCCCCTGGAATGGCTGACGGACAATGTTTCGGCCTACAGGGCTCAGGAAACGCGGGCGTTCGCCCGGATGCTGGGCCTGGAACCCTGCACGACAAGAGTACGTAGTCCGGAGAGCAACGGCATAGCAGAGAGCTTCGTGAAGACGATAAAGCGGGATTACATCAGCATCATGCCTAAACCGGACAGCCAGATGGCGTTAATAAATCTGGCAGTAGCGTTCAGCCATTACAATGAACATCATCCGCATAGCGCGCTGGAATATCGTTCGCCGCGGGAATTTATACGCAGGAAATTATCGCAACCGTAAGAGAGAAAATGCGTCTGGATATATAGGGTCAAATCCAGCCTACATTGTCGATATCGCAACACAGGTCGGATGTTCCGAGAGAACTGTCAGGCGATATCTCAAATACCCTGAGCCCCCGGCCCGTAAAACACGCCATAAAATGGCTAAACTCAAGCCGTTCATGGATTACATCGACATGCGGCTGGCGGAAAACGTCTGGAACAGTGAGGTCATCCTCGCTGAGATCAGGACGATGGGATACGCCGGTGGGCGCTCCATGCTGCGTTATTACATCCAGCCCAAACGTAAAATGCGGCCCTCAAAGAAAACCGTGCGCTTCGAAACCCAGCCCGGATACCAGCTGCAGCACGACTGGGGGGAAGTTGAAGTCGACGTGGCCGGGCAGCGGTGCAAGGTGAACTTCGCCGTCAATACGCTGGGGTTCTCCCGCCGCTTCCACGTCTTTGCCGCGCCAAAACAGGACGCTGAACACACGTATGAGTCGCTGGTGCGCGCCTTCCGCTACTTCGGCGGCAGTGTGAAAACCGTGCTGGTCGACAATCAGAAAGCCGCCGTGCTGAAAAACAGTAACGGCAACGTGGTGTTCAACTCCGGCTTCCTGCTGCTCGCCGACCACTATGGCTTCCTGCCGCGGGCGTGCCGCCCGCGCCGGGCCCGGACCAAAGGTAAGGTTGAGCGGATGGTGAAATATCTCAAGGAAAACTTCTTTGTCCGCTACCGGAGGTTCGACAGCTTTACCCACGTCAATCAGCTCCTGGAGCAGTGGATAGCAGATGTGGCTGACAGGCGCGATCTTCGCCAGTTCCGGGAGACGCCTGCGCAGCGCTTCGCTGTTGAACAAACGCATCTTCAGACACTGCTGGCAACCGACTTCGATACCAGCTACTTCGATATCCGGCACGTGTCCTGGGATGGCTACATTGAGGTTGGCGGCAACCGATACAGCGTACCCGAGTCGCTGTGTGGCCATCCGGTCTCGATCCGGATCTCGCTGGATGACGAGCTGCGGATCTACAGCAACGAAAATCTGGCCGCGACCCACCGGCTCAGTGGACCCTCATCGGGCTGGCAGACGGTGCCGGAGCATCACGCTCCGCTGTGGCAGCAGGTCAGTCAGGTTGAGCATCGGCCCCTGAGCGCCTATGAGGAGCTGCTGTGATGTACGAACTGGAAACACTGCTGAACCGGCTGAAAATGGAACACCTGAGTTACCACGTTGAAAACCTGCTTGAGCAGGCAGCGAAGCAGGAGCTTAACTACAGAGAGTTCCTGTGCATGGCGCTGCAGCAGGAATGGAGCGGGCGGCACCAGCGGGGAATGGAGTCCCGGCTGAAGCAGGCACGCTTGCCGTGGGTGAAAACGCTGGAGCAGTTCGACTTCAGCTTCCAGCCGGGCATAGACCGAAAGGTCGTCCGTGAGCTTGCAGGCCTGGCGTTCGTGGAGCGCAGTGAAAACGTGATCCTTCTGGGCCCGCCGGGCGTGGGGAAAACGCATCTGGCGGTCGCGCTGGGAGTAAAAGCCGCCGATGCGGGCCACCGGGTGCTGTTCATGCCGCTGGACAGGCTGGTTGCCACGCTGATAAAGGCGAAGCAGGAAAACCGACTGGAGCGACAGCTGCAGCAGTTGAGTTATGCGCGGGTGCTTATCCTGGATGAGATAGGTTATCTGCCAATGAACCGTGAGGAGGCCAGCCTGTTCTTCAGGTTGCTGAACCGTCGGTATGAAAAAGCGAGCATCGTTCTGACGTCAAACAAAGGGTTCGCTGACTGGGGCGAAATGTTCGGAGATAACGTGCTGGCGACGGCGATCCTGGACCGTCTGCTGCATCACTCAACGACACTGAACATAAAAGGAGAAAGCTACCGGTTGAAAGAGAAACGCAAGGCCGGAGTGCTGGCAAAAAGCGCAACGCCAATCAGTGATAATGAAATGGTGGAAAGCGGACAGCGTTAATGACCAACAGCGGACAATGAAAATGGCGAAAAGCGGTCAGTAATCTTGGCGTTGACAACTGCCCTGATCCAAATGAACCAGCACCTGTTTTTGGGGATTACGCCGCCATACAGCCATCAGCAGTGCGTTCAGGACAATGTCCTTTGTCATCCGGGATTGCATGGACCAGCCGATAATTTTGCGTGAGAATAGAGCAACAACTACGGCAAGATACAGCCAGCCTTCGTGGGTCCTGATGTAGGTGATGTCCGTTACCCAACGCTCATCCGGAGCATCCGGATTGAACTGTCGCTGGAGCCTGTCGGGCGACACGATACTGGCCTCGCCTTTACGTGCCCGCGGGCTCCGGTATCCGACCTGAGCCTTTATCCCGGCACGTTTCATCAGTCGCAAGACTCTGTTGACTCCACACTGTTGCCCGCTGTCCCGCATATCCAGATGGATCTTGCGATAACCATAGACGCATCCCGATTCCAGCCAGAACTGTTTAATCTGTCCTGTCAGTCTCAGGTCTGCCTGACGGCGTTGTGAATGCGGCTGCTGAAGCCAGGCGTAAAAACCACTGGGATGAACATCCAGAACCTGGCAGAGCAGGCGAACAGGCCAGCAACAGGTGTTGTCACGGATAAAGGCGTACCTCAGTCGGACCGCTTTGCGAAGTAAAATGTCCCGTTCGTCGGTAACCCGCTTCAGCTCTTTCTGGAGACGGCGGATCTCGGCCTGAGCATCTGACCGTTCTTTATTAGTGGAAGAATCCGGACCGTACTTCTTTACCCATGCGTAAAGGCTGTGGGTGGTGATATCGAGACGTGTTGCAACGCTGGAAACAGAATGGCCACGATCAACAACCTGTTTGACTGCTTCAATTTTAAACTCTTCAGGATAACGCTTACCGCTCATGGGCACCTCTCATTAAGCCATCTTAAATGACTCTGAGGTGTCTGTTAAACCCGTGGCGATTCAATTTGCTAATTTTTTCGATAACAATTCTATAAGAAAAACCTTCTATAACATAGTTCCCTCACAGACTTAAGTTCGTTCCCTCTCAGCAAAGTTTTAGCCATCATAACGACTCTATTATAGAAAAAATAATCTAAAGCGTGAGTGTGAGAATGAATAATATAGCTGACAAAATTGAAATTAAAGAACTTAATGCAAAGTATAATTTCTCAGTAGATGAATCTGATGCTGAGTCGTGGGCGTCTTGCTTTACTCCAGATGGTGTATTTAACGCTCTTTTGCCTGGAAAATCTCCGAGAGGAACGCAAGAGTTAATTGATTTTGTGGAAGTCGTCGCTGAGTCTTTCGGTCAAATGCACCATTTAACAACCAACGAAATAATAATTATCGAGGGTAACAAAGCGCAGCAAAAGTGTTATCTTCAGTTTATTTACAAGAAAAACGGACTAACTCAAGGTGGAATCTGTATTTATAATGATTGGCTTGAGAAAGAGAATGGGAAATGGAAGTGCAGCCGAAGAGATGTTATTTATAAAACGAAATTTATTGACATCTATGATGAAATAAAATAACAACTTAAAAAGGACAAAGAAAATGTTAAAAAATAAAGTTGCTATTATAACAGGTGCCGCCGGGGGAGTTGGCCAATCTGCTGCAAACTCTTTTTACATACACGGTGCCTATCTCGTATTGGTTGACCTTAATTCTGATGACATCAATAAAGTTACTGAAAAATATAATTTTAATCCTGAAAGAATTCTGACCGTATCTGCCGATGTTAGATCAGAAGAGCAGGTTAAAAACTATGTTAAAAAAGCCGTAGATAAATTTGGTAAAATTGATATATTTTTCAATAATGCAGGTATTATAGGGCGGGTATCCTCGTTAACAGAAGCGTCAGAATCAGACTTTGATCTTCTAATGGACGTCAATGTTAAAGGCGTTTTCTGGGGCTTAAAGCATATTCTGCCGGTGATGATTGATCAAAAATTCGGTTCAGTAATCAACACCGCCTCAATGGCGGGTCTGATTGGTTTTCCTTCTCTTGGTTTATACACAGCCTCCAAGCATGCGGTTGTAGGCCTGACTCGTGCCGCCGCACTGGAAGTAGCCGGTAATGGCGTGAGAGTTAATGCAATTTGTCCTGGACCAGTTAATACGAAAATGATGAGAAAAATAGAATCTGGCTTAAATGAAAGTAGTCCTCAGGACGTTCAAACTCAGTTTTCAGGTTTAGTAGCAATGAATAGATATGCTGATCCTGAAGAAATCGCTCAGGTTGCAATGTTCCTTGCTTCTGAAAATGCTTCTTACATCACAGGTAGTATTTACACCGTTGATGGTGGTATGACTGGAATGTAGTCAACCACGAGTTCATTTGCATTACACTTCCCAGAACCTACAACCCATTTTATAAGCAATGCCCCATGCTGGGGCATTTCACACACTTTTCGTGCACCTTTCCAGATCTAACTTCATTCTCCAATCCCACCTGGTCTCATCGTAAAAATAGTTGTTTATATTCAGCATGATAAATATCAATTTTTTATTCTCTCTCTTGATGAAATAGGCACAAAATTTGCTTAATTAAAGCTTCAAATTGAGGAGGCTTCCATGAATATCTGGTCAACTGACAATGTCACCCCATGCGAAAAATTCAGCTACTGGAGAGAGGTTCTCTGCCAGGCTTACACAGCTCTAGATCCGGTTGTTAGCTCTGCGTCGGGATTTTCAGGAACGGTTACATCGGGTAAGCTCGCAGACGTGGACGTGACCAGTATCAGTTCGCTGGCTCAACGAATTAATCGTGGATATGATGAAATTCGCAGAATGCCCAATGAATATTATTTTCTGAATCTTCAGATTTGTGGTCAATGTCTCATGCAACAGGGGAACAACACAGCGCTTATAAACCCAGGAGAGTTTTCGCTTGTTGACTCTACTCGACCCTATATCAATGATTATCTTACTGATGACTTTAAACAGTTATCATTTAGAATTCCGCAGTCATTATTAAAACCACTTTTACTCCATCCTGATGCCATTTTGACTTCAAAATTTGCACCTGACGGTGGGATATTCACTATAACAATTGATTTTTTAAAGACTATCGCATCTACAGATCTAAGTTACCACGGAATCGTTCAGACCAAACTCATGGAAAATCTGGTGAGTTTGGTTGGACTTTCTCTGGGGATTAATTCGAGATCATATGATAAAGTCACTCAAACTTATCAAGAGCAACTTTACATAAGTATCAAAAAGTACGTGCGCGAAAATCTTAGCGATCCTGAACTTGGCCCCATCAAGGTGGCAAATAACTTCAGGATATCAACCAGATATTTACATAAAATATTTGAACAAGGAGCTGAATCCTTCAGTCGATTTCTCCAGAATGAACGCCTTGATAAATGCGCGAGTGAACTGAAGTATATCAAATCAGATTCAGTTTCTACTATCGCTTTTCGAGCAGGATTTAATGATACATCTCATTTCAGTAAAGTATTTCGTCAACAATTTGGACAGTCACCAAGAGATTATAGAAAAGAAAATCAACAATAAAAAACCCCGTCCTACCTGGACGGGAAAAGAGTATTCCCAAATCTCATTACTTATTTTAACGAACGGAATTCTCTATTAGCATATACCAGGGGTTTCGAATTCCCCGAACTATTGTAAACTTCCTGCACTTCTGCAATAAAAATAGTATGAGAACCACTCGACACTTTTTCAACTATCTTACAGTCAAATGATGCAAGTGCACTTTTGACATATGGTGAGCCAGAACGCATATTACCCCATTCACCGGCAATGAAGCGTTCACTCCGTTTTAGTGAATCTGAAAAGCTGGTTACAATATCCATATCATCTTCAGAGAGAAGGTTAACGCAAATTCTGTTTGAGTCATCAATGATACTATGGGCTGATGCGCTCTTGTTTACACAAGCAAGCAGTGTAGGTGGATCCATGGAGACGGAACTGAAAGCAGTTGCAATCAGCCCTCCCTTTTCATGATGATGAACCGACGTTAAAAGAGTTATTCCTGAGGGAAATTGTCTCATTCCGGATTTAAATGATTCGGTCACTTCCTCACGGGTATATGCATTCACTTTAATTTCTGCTGTATTAATTTTTTCAGTTGACATTGCTTAATCTCATCGAACAGGAAACTATTTAAACGCACCACGATAGCGTGAACCATGATGACGGACCGGGAGCAATGCATTACCTTCAGGGAACATTTTTTCGCGGAGTGTTCCCGGGCTATAACTGCTTTGTGCCAGACCACGCTGCTGTAGTACAGGAATAACATGTTCAATAAAGTCTTTGTATGATCCCGGGAAAAGCTGACATATCATATTTACTCCATCGATACCCGCTTCCTGCCAGGCTTCGAGTTGGTCGGCAATCGTCTCAGGCGTACCAACCATACGACTGCTGTAGGATAGTGCATTCACGAGGTCTCGGATTCTTGCCTTCTCACCATTATTTGATTCCTCATACATACGGGCATACCCTTGAAGACCATCAATGTTCAGGTTTTCAATTTTCTCATCAGGGTCATGCAGGCCAAAATCAATCCCCATATCTTTACCGATATGCGCAGCGAGGCCTTCATAACTGACCCACTCGTCAATTTCCCGTGATTTTTTCCAGGCTTCTTCTTCTGTACTCCCCACGACAAAACTGAAACCCTGGATAAATTTTAGATCATCTGGATTTCTTCCCGCTTCAACTGCAGATGCCCTTGCATCTGCGATGCCCTTACGTGCACCTTCAATAGTTGGGAACAACACAAATGTGCCTTCCGCATGGCGGGAAGCGAAAATTCGTCCCGATTTTGAAGAACCTGCCTGATATAAAACCGGTACTCGTTGAGGAGACGGAACGGACATATGCGGCCCGGCGACTTTATAACGCTCCCCCTCATGATAAATGCGATGTACCAATTCGGGACGAGAGTAGATACCCGCAGCTTTGTCTCCCGCAACGGCTCCATCATCCCATGATCCTTCCCACAGCTTGTAAACCACTTCCATATACTCTTCAGCCCAACGGTAGCGCTCGTCATGAGGAACAATTCCGCTCAGGCCGAAATTCTGCGCGGCATTGTTTGTAACGCTCGTAACGATGTTCCAGCCTATGCGACCTTTACTTAAATGATCGAGCGTGCTGACACGACGTGCAAAGGAGAAGGGATGCTCAGACAGAATTGAGCTGGTTAAAACCAGACCAAGGTTCTTGGTTGAACCGATTAAAGCTGCACAGAGCACAGTTGAGTCATTGCAAGGAAGATGAACACCTTCTTTGAGATAAATGTCCATTGAGTTTTTATAGCCCGGATCTGTACCAATCACATCTGCAAAAAACAGTGCATCAAAGCATCCTTTCTCGGCAATTTGTGCCAACTCCACCCACGTTTCCAAATCGTTAAATGCAAGACTCTTACTTTCCGGATGACGCCATAAACCATGCCAGATATGTGATAAAACGTTCATTGAAAAACAGTTAAAAATAAGACGCTTCTTCATGAGTATCTCCGGTTACTTTAACAAGTTCATGACATAAAAATTACCTGTTAAATCCCACCAACTCTTGGGTTAAAGTGAACTGAGAATATGTTTTAAGCGCACAATCCCTGTTTATAAGAAAGACCTATGACCACAGACAATATGTGCTTAAAGGTGGGGCTGGCACAGTTGTTACTGCAGGGTTTATTAGGAATATATTGATTTAAATACAATGCTTTAATAGATAAACCAGCAACACATAAAATGTGTTGCTGGTTATTAAACGGATTTTTTATGCGGCAGAAATTTCGAGAGTAATCGATTGAGCTTCCGAGTCCTTATAAATTTTTTTTCCCCCATACATTCTCACAACCTCTCCAATGATGATGAGGCATGGCGAGCGCGGACGTATGAAGTTATGCATATGGGGTATCTCAGCTTTGTGATCCGCCACTGGTACTGTCGCAATCCGTTATGTCCGCGCCAGGTCTTTGCTGAATCACTCGCTCCTTTTCCGGAACGGATCAAACAGCAAAAGCGTGAAAAGCGATATCAGCGCTGGGAGGAAGTGAACTCACTTCACAAAAATGGATGCAGGATCAGGGAGATATCCCGTATTACCGGCTTATCCCGTGTAACGGTTCGCCGGTGGATACAGTCGGGCGGGTTCCCGGAAATATCAACCCGCCCGCCAAAGCCAGGACTGCTTGGCCCATGGCGTGACTGGTTAGAGCAGCAACGGGAAAACGGCAATCAGAATGCCGGTCAGCTGTGGCGGGAGATGGTTACTGCTGGTTTTACCGGCAGTGAAACAACCGTCAGGAATGCTGTTGCGGGATGGAGTAAAGGCGTTATAACTCCGGCTGTTGTGCCTGCACGTCTCCCTTCAGCCTCACGGGTCAGTCGCTGGCTGATGCCATGGCGAATAATAAGAGGTGAAGAAAATTACGCATCACGGTTCATCGGACTGATGTGCGAAAAAGAGCCGCAGATAAAAATGGCGCAGCAACTTGCCCTCGACTTCTACAGGATGCTGAAAACGAAAAACAAAACTCTGTTACACCCGTGGTTCATCAGTGTCAGTGAAAGCGGACTGTCTGAGCTGGAACGTGTTGCGGCAGGTATGGAGTCTGACGCGCCAGCAGTCGTTGAGGCCATCAGTAGCAGCTGGAGTAATGGTGTTGTTGAAGGGCATGTAAATCGCCTGAAAATGCTGAAGCGTCAGATGTATGGTCGTGCCGGGTTCGAACTGCTCAGGCGGAGGGTAATGAGTCCTCTGGCATGAATGGATCCACCCAAGTTGCGGAAGACCCACTTTTGCACCGTTGGTGACAAATGATGGTAATGATGACTTCGGAAATGTTCAGAATTATCTAAGATGCAATGTCAATGAACTTTGGGCGTACCGACGCTATCTTTCAGAAGAATCACCTTTTGCCACTCACCATTGTGTAAAAGGTGCACAGTTTGAGCGCGTATTGGTTGTTATCGATGATGAAGAGGCTCGCTTCAGCCAATATTCGTATGGGAAATATTTTCAATACATTTCCCTATCCGACAATGATCTAGCCAATCTTGAAGAGGGCAAAGAGTCAGTACTCGACCGTACTCGTCGCCTTTTTTATGTCTGTTGCTCCCGTGCGCTGAAAGACTGGGCCGTTGTCATCTTTGTTCCAGATGTCGCCGTCGCTCAAGCGGCAATCGTTGAGCAAAATTTATTCCCTGCATCGGCAATTCTAGGGCAGCATGATCTAAGTTAGCTTGAATTATATCCAGCCAATAATTAGCGAGAATATTATTTTCACTTCTTATTATATTGTTGATTTTATTTGTTGAATTTCTGTTATCTAAAGTTTTTCAGACATATATTATTTGCCTGAACGCAACTTCATTACGGCGAATCCATAAGGGTTCGCCGTTTTTTATTCTTAAATTCAGGAGATGCCATGAGAAATCAGGAAGGCTTGCATTCTCTGCAGGGCTCACTTATAGGCTTACCAGAATGGACCTCAGAACAAGTCATGCAGCAAATTCGTCAACTGACAAATTACGAGCCAATGATCGGTATTATGGGAAAAACTGGAGCGGGTAAGTCCTCATTGTGCAATGCTCTGTTTGCGAGTGAGGTATCGCCGGTCAGCGACATATCAGCCTGTACCCGTGAACCTTTGCGATTCCGTCAGCAGGTTGGCGAACACTTTATGACCATCGTCGACCTGCCCGGCGTGGGTGAAAGCAGGGCTCGTGATACCGAGTATGCTGCGCTGTACCACGAACAACTCCCCCAACTCGACTTGGTACTGTGGCTGATTAAGGCTGATGATAGGGCGCTAGGAGTGGATGAGCACTTTTATTATCAGATAATTGGGGAAGCTTACCGCCATAAGGTGCTGTTTGTTATCAGTCAGTCGGATAAGGCCGAGCCCACTAGCAGTGGAGAGACATTGTCCACGAAACAGAAACAAAATATCAGCCGTAAAATCTGTCTGCTACATGAGTTGTTCCAACCAGTAAATCCGATCTGTGCGGTGTCGGTTCGTCTGCAATGGGGACTGCGGGTAATGGCGGAGCGTATGATTCATTGCCTGCCACGCGAGGCCAGCAGTCCGGTGGCGGTACAGCTTAGCGCTCCACTTCGTACCGATGCCGTTAATAAAAAAGCCCGTGACGATTTTGGTGAAACGGTCGGCTCGGTACTGGACACCATAAGTTCCATGCCCCTGATACCGGCTCCGGTTCGGACAGTCATCCAGTCTGTACGCGACATCGTGGTATCAGTCGCTCGTGCAGTCTGGAATTTCTTCTTCTGAAAATTAACCCTTCTAACCCGTAGTTTCCTGAGCCCTGCCGCGACTTTGCGGCAGGGCTTTTTTGTATTTATTTATCCATCATGAGGAGTCTGCTTATGACCCGTCTGGCTTCGCGCTTTGGCGCAGTAAATCTTATCCGTCGTGACCGTCCGTTAACCCGCGAAGAACTGTTTCTTGTGGTACCCAGCGTATTCAGCGAGGACAAACACGCATCCCGCAGTGAGCGGTACACGTATATACCCACCATATCCCTGCTGGACAGTCTGCAGCGCGAAGGCTTTCAGCCTTTCTTTGCCTGTCAGACCAGAGTGCGTGATCCAGGTCGCCGCGAGCACACAAAGCACATGCTGCGCTTGCGTCGGGAGGGGCAAATTACCGGCAAGCAAGTCCCCGAAATCATTCTGCTCAACTCTCATGACGGCTCCAGCTCGTATCAGATGCTGCCGGGATTATTCCGTGCGGTATGCCAGAACGGACTCGTCTGCGGTGAGTCGTTTGGCGAGGTGCGGGTGCCGCACAAAGGAGATGTGGTGAGTCAGGTGATTGAGGGGGCGTATGAAGTGCTGGGTATTTTTGACCGTGTGGAAGAGAAGCGGGATGCCATGCAGTCGCTGATGCTGCCGCCACCTGCACAACAGGCGTTGGCACAGGCTGCACTGACGTATCGTTTCGGTGAGGACCACCAGCCGGTGACAGCACCTCAGATACTCTCCCCATGCCGCTGGCAGGATGAGAGCAATGACCTGTGGACCACATACCAGCGTATTCAGGAGAACCTGATTAAGGGCGGGCTCAGTGGCCGGAGTGCAAAAGGTGGGCGAACGCATACCCGCGCCGTGCGTGGTATCGACGGAGATGTGAAGCTCAACCGGGCTCTCGCTGCATTTAAAGACCTCACACCGCCTCCTTTTCACGAGGTTGTATCACATAAGGCAGACATCGCCCAGGAGTGGGTGAAGAAAGATGCCTTTGGCGGACAGCAATATATTGTGATGAAGACCCATAAATCACCGAAAGATTGTGAGCAGGGAAATTATTATTATATTGCGGATATGCGTGAAAAAACGGTTCAGCCATTAATGGCTGATATCTGTCTGGCGGATAATATTAATCTGAGTTTCCGCGAAGAGATTGACAGTTACACAGGTGAAAAATCTGTGGTTTATTCTCATGACGGGAAAGAAATGGGCAGGCTCTCTATGCGTAAAAATCAAGAGCGAAAATAATGCATATTCCAGTGAAAACAATAATTTCTGCTGCAGTAGTGACTCTTTGTCTGTTATCACCCGCACATGCGGCAGAGGAGCGTTACATCAGCATTCGCAATACCGATACTGTATGGGGGCCGGGAAATATTTGTGCCTATCATTTCACCCTGGATAACGGCGGCAGCGGTGAGGGTTTTGGTCCTTTAACCCTGTCGCTGCGTTTGAAAAACAAAATTGGTAAAACCCTGGCAACAGGAAAAATAGACGTTGATGCTTTCGGTGATAGTGATGCCACCCGTACACAGAGTGCCATGCTGGAGCAGGAGTGCGTTGATGATGTCAGCAATGTTGAAATAATCAAGGCCACTGAGTTACGTAATGGTAAGCCGGTGAATCTCGCCCTGTCTGTTTTTGATCCACAATATTATCAGCCGCTGAAAATCTCCGTCGCGGGCAAACCTTAATCTGTAAGTCACCAAACCCAGACCGCTACAGATAACGGTCTGGTGGTACCGTAGCGTAACCCCCCTGTTGCTTAAGCAACAGGGGGGTCTTTTTATTGGCGTATACCTGTGTCGTTGCGGTTAAGCGCAGCGGCGATATTTATCCGCTGCTAATCTAGTTTTATATTGAGGACTTCCCCATGGACAAACCCATACCATCGTTTGCTTATGCATTACCTGTATCGGAACAGCAGACAATCCAAAAAGCCTTGTTTCTGCTAGAACGGCAACTGAGAGATCCGGGTATTTCCTTTACATCCAGTGAGGCCGTTCGTGACTGGCTTCGTCTTCATCTGGCTCGGGAAGAGAGAGAGGTCTTTAGCCTCCTGTTACTGGATAACCAGCACTGTCTTATCAGCTATGAAATCCTCTACAAAGGTACCATCAATCACACTGAAGTCCATCCCCGTGAGGTGGTGAAATCTGCGCTGAAGCAGAATGCAGCAGCCGTCATTATTGCCCATTGTCATCCATCGGGACATGCCGAACCCAGTGGAGCTGACTGCCGGTTAACCGCACGCCTGCATGATTCCCTGAATCTGGTTGATATCCGCCTGCTGGATCATCTGGTAGTCGGTGGCAAGGATGTTGTGTCATTTGCAGAGCGAGGATGGCTGTAGCCATAAGTGAAAATATATTTTCCATATAAGGGCTTTATTCTCTTCGGTTCCCCCCAAAAAATATTAAACTGCTGCACATACCCTAATACCTAAAAATACGACTCACATAAAGGAAATTATCATGGAAAAAGAGATCCGATGCCCGGTGTGTAATTCTTTCCATACTCGTGAACGCCATATCGGCAGAAGAGGTGGCGCAGTTGCTGGTGGTGTATCAGGCGCGTTAAGCGGGGCCGCTATAGGTTCAGCTATTCCTGTTGTTGGCACGATTGCAGGCGCAACTATAGGTGCATTATTCGGGAGATTTGTCGCCGGAGCGACAACAGGAGCAGTGACGGGAGCTGCACTGGATGGCGTCATCTTCGATCGCTATGAATGCGTCAATTGCGAACATACCTTTGATTAATACTATTCTGGGAAAATCCTGGGAGTTGACTGAGTTGCCCGCCTGACAGAATGATATCTCCATGCCTACATGGCGTTTATCCTCATTATTTATCCCTTACACATCAATCTCAATTCACTCGTCTGAGAATAAAATATGAAAAACTTTTCTTTAGCAGATGACCGAAGGGGCAGGTCCTGCCCACCACCGGTGATTATCTGGCAAATACTTTTAACTCGCGTGCTGCAAGAGCATTATGGACTGGCGTTAAATGACACGCCTTTTAGTGAGCAGCGGGTTATTCAGGAACATATTGATGCCGGTATCACTCTGGCCGATGCGGTTAACTTCCTGGTTGAAAAGTATCAGCTGGTACGTATCGACAGACAAGGATTGAGTGGTCATGAGCCATCACCTTATCTGCGGGCTGTTGATATTCTCCGGGCAAGGCAAACGACGGGGTTATTGCGAAAAAAGGCTAAGCGCATTGCCCAGTAAATTTTGCGTGCCGTCTTCCTGATTTACCTTCCCGGCCTTCTCTTCTTATTCACTCCTTACATAATGTCCCTGCAGGTATTGGCAGGGACATTTTTTTCTATGGATAAAATATCATGCAAACACAGGCTGAAGTATTAACTGAACATCGCGAACTGATTTGCTCGACCAATATTGAACGCATTGTACGCGGTCGTGATGCTGTCCTGAGTCAGATTAAACAGATTATCGAAATGCTTGATAGTCTTTCCCGATTAACCGCAGAAATCGGCGGTGGTACCGCACAAGACTGGGCGATGAAATCTGGGCACCGCTATGATAGCTGGTTAACAGAGACGCTGGATAAAGCCATACCTGCCATTACCCGTAATATTGACCGCAGTATCTGGCGCGATTTGATGTTGAAGTCTGGCATGATGGCATTGATGGATGCTCAGGCTCGCGACCAGTGGCATAAGAACCTTGAGGAGGGCGACCTCCCTGCAATCAATGAGGCGAATATCCTCAGCACCTTTGAGCAGTTACATCTCAACAAAATTGATGTCTTCGAACGTGGCATCATCAACATCTTCAAAGGCCTGTCTTGGGACTACAAAACCAATAGTCCCTGCAGCTTCGGTAAGAAGATCATCGTCAACAATCTGGTGACGCATAGCCGCTGGGGCTTTAGCTTAAACTGGGGCTGGCGGCGGGATCAATTAGCGGACATGGAACGAATGTTATTTCTGCTGGATGGTAAACCGATACCCGACAACCGTGGCGATGTCACTATACGGTTGATGGATAATATTCGGGACAACCCGTCGAAGGATGCTTACGAAGATGATTTTTTCAGTATCCGTTACTTCCAGAAAGGAACCGCACACATCACTTTTAAACGCCCCGACCTGACAGAAAAGATGAATGATATCGTGGCGAAGCACTATCCGGGGATGCTGGCAGCGAGATGAGGAGGGCAGGGAGGCAATTCCTTACCTGACCCATTACCTGACCCGATTCGTATAAAACGAAAAAGGAGTCAGACGATTTCTCATCTAACTCCTTGTTTTATTTGGTGGCCCCTGCTGGACTTGAACCAGCGACCAAGCGATTATGAGTCGCCTGCTCTAACCACTGAGCTAAGGGGCCGTGGCGAGGGATTATAAAGTAACTGGCAGACGCAATCCAGCGCAAAACGCACGGCTGCTGTTTTTATAAACAATGCATTTTCAATCCTTTATAATTACCTTTTAGGCATTGAGCGGGGGAAAGATGATTAACGATATTCTGGCGCCGGACCTGAGGGTGGTCTTTTGCGGCATTAATCCGGGGAAGTCCTCTGCCCATACCGGTTTTCATTTCGCGCATCCGGGCAATCGTTTCTGGAAAGTGATCTACCAGGCTGGCTTTACCGACCGTCTGTTGAAGCCGGAAGAGGAGCTGCAGCTGCTCGATACGCGCTGTGGGATTACGATGCTGGTGGAACGCCCGACGGTTCAGGCCAGCGAGGTCGCCTTGCAGGAGCTACGTAGCGGCGGGCGGGATTTGGTGCTGAAAATTGAACAGTATCAGCCGCAGGCGCTAGCGATTCTCGGCAAACAGGCCTTTGAGAAAGCGTTTCAGGTACGCGGCGCGCGCTGGGGCAAGCAGCAGGTGACCATCGGCGATACGGAGGTGTGGGTGCTGCCAAACCCCAGCGGATTGAACCGGGCGACGCTGGATAAGCTGGTGGAGGCGTATCGCGAACTGGATGATGCGCTGGCATCGCGAGGTCGCTAGCCGCTAGCCTGTCGTAAGTACCGGCACCGACAGTCTCTGACGCTAACAGGGTGAACAGAAGGCAAAAAAAAGCTCCCCGCAGGGAGCTTTTTCTGTTTCCGGCAACGATTAATCGTCGAGGAAGCTACGCAGCACTTCAGAACGGCTCGGGTGACGCAGCTTGCGCAGCGCCTTCGCTTCGATCTGACGGATACGTTCGCGGGTAACGTCGAACTGTTTGCCGACTTCTTCCAGCGTGTGGTCAGTATTCATATCGATACCGAAACGCATACGCAGAACCTTCGCTTCACGGGCGGTCAGGCCTGCCAGCACATCGTGAGTGGCGGCACGCAGGCTTTCCGTGGTCGCCGAGTCCAGCGGCAGCTCGAGGGTGGTATCCTCGATGAAATCGCCCAGATGTGAATCTTCATCGTCGCCGATCGGCGTTTCCATGGAGATTGGTTCTTTGGCAATTTTCAGCACTTTACGAATTTTATCTTCCGGCATCAGCATGCGTTCAGCCAGCTCTTCCGGCGTCGGCTCACGACCCATTTCCTGCAACATCTGGCGGGAGATACGGTTGAGTTTGTTGATGGTCTCAATCATATGCACCGGAATACGGATGGTGCGCGCCTGATCCGCGATAGAGCGGGTGATCGCCTGACGGATCCACCAGGTCGCGTAGGTGGAGAACTTATAGCCGCGACGATATTCGAACTTATCAACCGCTTTCATCAGGCCAATGTTACCTTCCTGAATCAGATCGAGGAACTGCAGGCCACGGTTGGTGTATTTCTTGGCGATAGAGATAACCAGACGTAAGTTCGCTTCAACCATCTCTTTCTTCGCGCGGCGGGCTTTCGCTTCACCGATAGACATACGACGGTTGATATCTTTAACCTGATCGATGGTCAGGCCGGTTTCTTCTTCAATCTGCTGTAGCTTCTGCAGGCCGCGCTGAACGTCTTCTTTGACGTCGTGCAGCTTTTCAGACCACGGCTTGTTCATGGCGACAGCCGCGTTGAACCAGGTTTCGCTGGTTTCGTTGCCGGTGAACAGGGTGATGAAGTTTTTCTTCGGCATTTTGCACTGTTCGACGCACAGTTTCATGATGATGCGTTCCTGAGTACGGACCCTGTCCATCATGCTACGCATGCTGCCGACCAGGTAATCGAACTGTTTCGGTACCAGGCGGAACTGTTTGAACACTTCGGACAGCTTGAGAATTTCTTCCTGAGCTGCGGCGTGGCTACGGCCTTTTGCTTTGATAGTATCGCGGGTCAGCTCGTACTGCGTACGCAGCTCGGCGAATTTCTCACGCGCCAGCTCAGGGTCGATGCTGTTGTCGTCATCGCTGCTGTCGTCGTCATCGTCTTCATCTTCGTCTTCGTCGTCATCCATCTCTTCCTGAGAGAGTTCAGAGCCGACGTGCGTCGCGGTTGGCGCCAGGTCTTCTTCGGCGTTCGGATCGACGAAACCGGTAATCAGGTCAGACAGGCGCGCTTCTTCAGCTTCAACGCGGTCATACTGCTCCAGCAGATAGGTAATGGCTTCCGGATATTCAGCAACGGAGCACTGAACCTGGTTGATCCCATCTTCAATACGCTTGGCGATGTCGATTTCGCCTTCACGCGTCAGCAGTTCTACGGTACCCATTTCACGCATATACATGCGCACCGGATCGGTTGTACGTCCGATTTCAGATTCCACGCTGGACAACACCTGCGCAGCAGCTTCTTCTGCATCTTCGTCGGTGTTGTTGCTGTTTTCAGCCAGCAGCAGATCATCGGCATCCGGTGCTTCTTCCATCACCTGAATGCCCATGTCATTGATCATTTGGATGATGTCTTCGATCTGATCGGAGTCGACGATATCTTCCGGCAGATGGTCATTGACCTCGGCATAGGTCAGATAGCCTTGCTCCTTACCACGTTGGACAAGAAGCTTCAGCTGTGACTGCGGGTTTTGCTCCATAAGACGGTATCCACACTTAATTCGTTTGATTGGTGTCGACAGACAAACTGCCAACATTTAAAGCGAGGGCGTACTTATATTATTGCCGCTGCGCCTCAGCGCGGCTGTCGGGGGCTTCCCGAACGATATTCGGCACTTAAGCCGTGCAATTCATTTTTTTGCCAGCTCCTGACTGATGGTCCAGAGTTCCCGGCGTTCTTCACTGCTTAAACCGTGTGTACGGTCGCGGGCTATCAACTCTTCTTGCCGCAGTTCCAGCAGTGAATCAAACATATGGTTGAGCGCGTCGGTGAAGGTTTTTTCCGCGATATCTTTATCTGCTATATCGTCCCACATCGACAGTTTTTCAAGGGTTGCGGCCTCATTTGTACCGCGATACTGCTCTAAAAGTTGCCCGGTGGTCAGACCTGGCTGAGACAAACAGGTTTTGACCAGTTCGCTGAACAGGCCAAGCCCGGGCATTTTGCGCTGATCCAGACCCTCTAAAGGCGGAACCAGCGGCGCCAGATCCGGGTTTTGCACCAGCAGTCCTATCAGTATACGCATGGTCGTGCGTTTTAGCTGCGGCGCGGGGCGCGGAGTACCACTTTCTGTCTGTTTAGGCATTAAACGTTCAAGCTGAGCGTCATCTAAAATCCCCAGCTTGTTGCCCAGCTCCTGGCGCAAATAAATGCGCAACGTTTCACCCGGTACCTGGGTGATGAGCGGCAGCGCTAAAGTACTGAGCTGTGCGCGCCCGTCCGGGGTGCTCAAGTCGACCTGCGGCAGCAGGCTGTTGAACAAAAACGTGGAGAGCGGCTGAGCCTGCTCCATCCGCGCTTCAAATGCCGCTTTCCCCTCTTTACGCACCAGCGTATCCGGGTCTTCGCCGTCGGGCAGAAACATAAAGCGTAGCTGACGACCGTCGGTCATGTACGGCAGCGCCGTTTCCAGCGCACGCCAGGCGGCATCGCGGCCAGCCCGGTCGCCGTCATAACAGCAGATGACCTGATTGGTCGCCCGGAACAAAAGCTGAATATGGTCGGCGGTGGTCGAGGTCCCCAGCGACGCGACGGCGTAGTTGATGTCGAACTGCGCCAGCGCCACAACGTCCATATAACCTTCGACAACCAGCAAACGCGGTGGTTCGGCGTTATCCTGCTGTGCTTCATACAGGCCGTACAGCTGACGACCCTTATGGAAAATATCGGTTTCCGGGGAGTTAAGGTACTTCGGCAGGGCATCGCCCAGCACGCGGCCACCAAAACCAATTACCCGGCCTCGCTTATCGCGGATAGGGAACATGACCCGTTCGCGGAAGCGGTCGTAACTGCGCCCCTTATCGTTGGTCACCAGCATGCCGGCATCGATAAGTGACTGGCGGTTTTCTTGATTGCCGCCAAAACGTTTTAAGACGTTATCCCAACCGGGCGGGGCGTAGCCAATCGCGAAGCGCGCAATGACCTCGCTGCTTAAGCCACGTTTCGCCAGATACTGGCGCGCAGGGTCGGCGGCGGGTTGCATCAGAGACTGTTGATAAAACGCATTCAGGCCGTCCATCAATTGATAGAGACTCTGCCGCTGATGGCGCTCTATTTGACTCGGCCCGTTGCCTGCTTCGTATGGCACTTCGAGGTTGTGCATGGCGGCCAGCTCTTCAACCGTCTCCACGAACTCGAGTTTGTCGTAGTTCATCAGGAAGTCGACAGCATTGCCGTGCGCACCGCAACCAAAGCAGTGATAAAACTGTTTTTCACCGTTGACGGTAAAAGAGGGAGTTTTTTCGTTATGGAATGGACAACACGCGTGGTAGTTCTTGCCCTGCTTTTTGAGCTTTACCCGCGCGTCGATGAGATCGACGATGTCGGTGCGCGCCAGCAGATCATTGATAAATACGCGTGGGATTCGTCCAGCCATAGGCCCCGTAAACTATACACACGATCATCAGACGGTCTCAGCGTGGGCTGAACACGTTCTTTCATGATGCTGTGTATCTGCTAATGCATAAACGAAAATAAGCCGCGCATTCCTTCCGGAAGCACGGCCTTACAACAACAACTCAGTCTGAATTGAGGGCGTTGGCCCTCAACCGATTAGTACAGACGAGTGCGGCGTGCGTTTTCGCGAGCCAGTTTCTTCGCGTGACGTTTCACTGCAGAAGCTTTAGCGCGCTTACGTTCGGTAGTCGGTTTTTCATAGAACTCACGACGACGAACTTCCGCCAGAACACCTGCTTTCTCACAGGAACGCTTGAAGCGACGCAGAGCTACGTCGAACGGCTCGTTTTCACGTACTTTAATTACCGGCATGTGCCTCTCACCTTTGATTAATTCGGTTTGCTGCTGGCATCAACGCCAGCTTATTTCAAAATGGTGCGGAATTTTACTGCAATTGCTGCTGCTTTGTAAAGCACCGCTGCCTTTTTTGAAAGGACTTTTATAAGGGTGAGGAGTATACACGAGGCTTGTTCCTGGGGCGAACAAAGTTTTATCTGCGCCGCCTGCCGGCCTTTCTGGCGCCGCATGACGGGCAATGCGCGACCGGGCGGGTTTTGCGGCCGCTGCCGCTTGTCCCGATGCGCCTGGCTGGCACGCTGAGGGTATACATCAACCCGCATTGGTCCTAAACTGCGCGGTATTAGAGCGAGGTAAAACAAGACATGCGTGTACTGGGTATTGAAACATCCTGCGATGAAACCGGCATCGCCATTTATGACGACGAAAAAGGCCTGCTAGCCAATCAATTGTATAGTCAGGTGAAATTACATGCTGACTACGGCGGCGTGGTGCCCGAGCTGGCTTCGCGCGACCACGTGCGTAAAACCGTTCCGCTGATTCAGGCGGCGTTGAAAGAGGCCGGGTTGACGGCCAAAGAGATTGATGCCGTGGCCTATACCGCAGGTCCGGGCCTGGTTGGGGCGCTGCTGGTTGGCGCAACAATAGGGCGTTCGCTGGCGTTTGCCTGGAACGTACCGGCGATTCCGGTACACCATATGGAAGGGCATCTGCTGGCACCGATGCTGGAGGATAATCCTCCCGCCTTCCCGTTTGTGGCGCTGCTGGTCTCTGGCGGCCATACCCAGTTGATTAGCGTAACCGGTATTGGTCAGTACGAGTTGCTCGGCGAGTCTATCGATGATGCGGCCGGGGAGGCGTTTGATAAAACCGCTAAGCTGCTGGGGCTCGATTATCCCGGCGGTCCGATGCTGTCTAAGATGGCGGCTCAGGGCAGCGAAGGGCGGTTTGTTTTCCCCCGCCCGATGACCGACCGTCCCGGTCTGGATTTCAGCTTTTCCGGCCTGAAAACCTTTGCGGCTAACACGATTCGCAATAACGATGACGACGAGCAGACCCGCGCAGATATCGCCCGGGCGTTTGAAGATGCGGTGGTGGATACGCTGATGATTAAGTGCCGTCGCGCGCTGGAGCAGACCGGCTTTAAACGCCTGGTGATGGCCGGTGGCGTGAGCGCCAACCGCACGCTGCGCGCGAAGCTGGCGGAGATGATGACAAAGCGCGGCGGCGAAGTGTTCTATGCGCGACCGGAGTTCTGCACCGATAACGGCGCGATGATCGCCTATGCCGGGATGGTTCGTCTGCGCAGCGGCGCTAAAGCGGATCTTGGCGTGACCGTGCGTCCGCGCTGGCCGCTCGCTGAACTGCCGGCGGCGTAATCGGCTGCACAGGCCGACGTTCTGTCGGCCTGCTTTTCTGCTTTACTCCATACTTTTACACAGCGAGCAAATCGCGCCCTGATGTTTGTGCGAGTGCATCACGTCCGGACGTTCGTACTCTTCTTCACAGCTGACGCACTGGTAAACGGTGATGGACGCATTGCCCTGCGCATCGTAGCGCGGCTCGCTAATCCCGTCATCGTACTGCTTGATGTAGTAGCGCCCGCCGGTGAGGATACCCATCAGCGGCGTCATCACCAGCGCCACGACCAGCGCAATCAGCGGCGAGAACGGTGCCAGCGTGGCACCGAGCAGGCCGAAGAAGGCGCAGATCGACAGGCCAGCCGCCAGAGCAAACGAAACCACCCCCACCGGGTTAACGTTGTAGATCATCCCGCGACGATATTCCGGCTGCGCCGGGGCGAGCCGGAGCAGGCCTTTGTTGACGGTGATATCGGTGGCAACCACCACGACCCAGGCAATGGCAAAGTTAGAGTAGAAGCCAAGAATCCACGACAGGGCGCTGAACATATCGCCTTCCATCAGCGCCAGCGCGATGGCGAGGTTGACGATAACGAAGATAATCCGCCCCGGATAGCGTTTGGTGGTGCGCGTCCAGGCGCTGGTCCACGCCAGCGAGCCAGAATAGGCGTTGGTGACGTTGATTTTAATCTGTGAAATGACCACCAGCACCACGGCAAGAGTTAACGCCAGCCAGCCGGGCACCAGGTTATCAAAGACGCTGACGAACTGTTGTACCGGCTCGGTGTTGTGTACCGCCGGGAAGCGGGTCAGCAGATAGAAGCCGAGGAAGGCGCCGATGATCTGTTTTATTGCGCCTAATACCACCCAGCCCGGGCCTGCGGAGAAGACCGCCAGCCACCAGCTTTTGCTGTTTTCCGCCGTTTTAGGCGGCATAAAGCGCAGATAATCGATCTGCTCGCCGATTTGCATAATCAGCGACAGGCACACCCCGGCGCCGAGCATAATGGCGGTTAAATCGACCTGCGCCGCGTTATTCTTGCCGGCGAAGTTCATAAAACCGTCCACCAGCTCCGGGTCTTTGGCAATCAGCCATGCCACCGGCACCACCATCAGCACCAGCCACAGCGGCGTGGTCCATACCTGCAGGCGGGTCAGGGCTTTCATGCCGTAAACCACCAGCGGCAGCACCATCAGGGTGGCGATGAGATAGCCCATCCACAGCGGGATCCCTAACCCAACCAGTAGCCCCTGGGCCATGATCGACCCTTCAAGGGCGAAGAAGATAAAGGTGAAACCGGCGAAGATAATGCTGGTGATCACCGAGCCAAAATAGCCGAATCCGGCGCTACGGGTGATTAAGTCGAGGTCAATGTTATAGCGGGCGGCGGTAATCGCCAGCGGGATCCCGGTGAGGAAGATAACCAGCGCCGCCAGCAGGATGGCGTAAATGGCGTTGGTGGTGCCCCATGCCATGCCGATGCTGGCGCCGATGGAGAAGTCCGCCAGATAGGCGATACCGCCCAGCGCGGTCACGGCGACAACGCCTGGTCCCCAGCGGCGGAAACTCAGCGGAGCATAGCGGAGTGTATAGTCTTCGAGGGTTTCTTTAGAGCCGGAAGTCCCGGTCTGTGCAGGTAACTCAGTTTTAATATCCAGTGATGACATAGTCATTCCTTAATGGTCAGGCATGACTGTAATTAGCAAACCTTATGCCACTTCGCACAACCGCTGCGTCGGGCGCTGGTGGGGCTGGAATGAATAACGAGGGGGCAAGGGTGTGCACCATCCGGATGCGCGCGCGCCTGGATGGTGCAGAAACGCTTAGCGCAGCATGCCTTTGTCGACAAGGAAAGCGATGATGTTATTCAGGCCATCGCCGCTTTTCAGGTTGGTAAAGGTCCACGGGCGGTCGCCGCGCATACGCATCGTGTCGCGCTCCATCACTTCCAGCGATGCGCCCACATACGGTGCAAGGTCGGTTTTGTTGATCACCAGGAAGTCCGACTTCGTGATCCCCGGCCCGCCTTTACGCGGGATCTTTTCCCCTTCCGCCACGTCAATGACGTAGATGGTCAGATCCGCCAGCTCCGGGCTGAAGGTGGCGCTCAGGTTATCGCCGCCGCTTTCCACAAAGATCAGATCGAGGTTGCCGAATTTTTCGCTCAGCGCTTCTATCGCCGCCAGGTTCATCGAGGCGTCTTCGCGGATCGCGGTATGCGGACAGCCGCCGGTTTCGACGCCGACGATACGCTCCGGCGCCAGCGCGCCCGCTTCGGTGAGAATACGCTGATCTTCTTTGGTGTAGATGTCGTTGGTCACGACGGCGAGCTGCCAGGTGTCGCGCATGGCTTTACACAGCGCTTCCAGCAGGGCCGTTTTCCCGGAACCGACCGGGCCGCCGACGCCGACGCGCAGCGGGTGTTTGTTATTGTGCATACTCTCTCCTAGGAACGGAATAATCGGGAATACTGGGTTTCATGCCGGGCGGAAGCTATGGCGGCCAGCGGCGTGGAGGAACCTATCGCGCTATCCGGCGCCGCAAGGGCGCAGGCCATATCCGCCGCGTAGCGATCGCACAGGCGTAAAATCAGCTGCTGGGCCGCCTGCTGGCCGAAGGGAACCAGCTTAACGCCCGCCATCACCGCGCTTTCGATCCAGCTGTAGCCAAGGCTCAGCGCCAGGTCGGGCAGCGCGATTTGCCAACGCACGCCGAGCCAGGCCATGCCGGCGAGCTGGCTCTGCCGGGACAAAACGCGCCACGGCGGCGGGCAATCCGGCTGCCAGTCGGCCAGCAGGCGGGCAAAGGCCGCGCCGCGATTACGCTCTTCTTCACGCAGTTCGCGGGTTTCGCGGCAGGCGAGCAGCCAGGCGGTCCAGCGCTGTGCTGACGGCAGATCGTCGTTTTCGCATGCCCGATACAGCCGGGCGAACAGAGGAAGATCGACGGTAAAAAAGCTCTGTTCCATCTGCTGCAGCTGCCAGCGTTCAAAAGCGGCGGCATCGGGCACCCAGCCTGCTTCCACCGCCCATTCCAGACCTTGCGACCAGCTATAGCCGCCGACCGGCAGGTTGCTGCTGGCCAGCTGCATCAGCCGCAGGCGTTTTTCCGACGTGGGCATTTAGTGGCTGTGCTCGTGATGGTGATGATCGTGGCTATGATCGTGATGATGACCATGGCTGTGGCCGTGGCTTTCGCTGGCGTAGGCACCGGCTTCCGGTTCAAACGGCAGATGGGCGAAAGTCACCTCCAGGCCGAACTGGCGCAGCATATCGTCCAGCACATGGTCGTGATGATAGCGCAGTTCGCCGGGCATGATTTGCAGCGGAACGTGGCGGTTGCCGAGGTGATAGCAGGCTTTCGCCAGGGTGAACGGATCGTCACAACGCACCACGGACAGGCCTTCATCAGCGGCGATAATTTGCACAAACTCGCTGCCGTCGTCATTGCTGAGCACATCCCCGCCGCGCAGCAGCAGGCCGCGCGGCAACAACAGACCGGCTTCGCGACCGTCGTTGAGGGTGACTTTGATACGGCTTTTCACCCGCACATCGATCGGCAGCGTGAGGCTGGCGGTCAGTTTGTCAGGTGAATCCACTCGTTGGGTCAGATAGAGCATCCGGACTCCTTAAAACAGAAAATAGCGTTGCGCCATCGGCAGGACATCTGCCGGTTCGCTGGTGATCAGTTCGCCATCGATACGCACTTCATAGGTTTGTGCGTCGACGGTGATGTTGGGCTGCAGGCCGTTATGGATCATGTCGGTCTTTTGTACCGTCCGGCAGCCTTTCGCCACCGCTGTGGCGCTGTGCAGATTCAGACGCTGCGCCACGCCACTGTCGATTGCCGCCTGCGACAGGAAGGTGAGGCGACAGTGATGGCGAGCGCTGCCCAGCGCGCCGAACATCGGGCGGTAGTGCACCGGCTGCGGCGTCGGAATTGAAGCGTTGATGTCGCCCATCGGGGCAATGGCAATCATGCCGCCCTTGATAACCGCAGCCGGCTTAACGCCGAAAAATGCCGGCGACCACAGCACGAGATCCGCCAGTTTGCCCACTTCAATCGATCCGACTTCATGGGCGATACCGTGGGTCAGCGCCGGGTTGATGGTGTATTTGGCGATATAGCGCTTCACGCGGAAATTGTCGTTATCACCGCTCTCTTCCGCCAGCGGCCCGCGCTGGACCTTCATCCGGTGCGCCACCTGCCAGGTACGCAGAACGACTTCGCCCACGCGCCCCATCGCCTGTGAATCGGAAGAGGTCAGAGAGAAGGCGCCGAGATCGTGCAGGACATCTTCTGCCGCAATGGTTTCCCGGCGAATGCGCGATTCGGCAAACGCCACGTCTTCGGCAATATCCGGATCGAGATGGTGGCAGACCATCAGCATATCCAGATGTTCGTCAATGGTATTGACGGTGTAGGGCAGCGTCGGGTTGGTGGAGGAGGGCAAAATATTCGGGTGCGCGCAGGCGGTAATAATATCCGGCGCATGGCCGCCGCCGGCGCCTTCGGTGTGGAAGGTGTGGATCGTCCGTCCGGCAATCGCCGCCAGCGTATCTTCAACAAAACCCGATTCATTCAGGGTGTCGCTGTGCAGTGCTACCTGAATATCCATTTCGTCGGCAACCGTCAGCGCGCAGTTGATGGCTGCCGGCGTGGCGCCCCAGTCTTCATGAATTTTCAGGCCGATAACGCCTGCCGCGACCTGTTCGCGTAGCGCGTCCGGGTTCGAACCGTTACCTTTGCCCAGCAGACCGATATTCACCGGCAGGCTGTCCGCGGCCTGCAGCATCCGCGAGATGTACCACGGTCCCGGCGTGCAGGTGGTGGCGTGTGTCCCCGCGGCCGGGCCCGTTCCGCCGCCAACCATGGTGGTGACGCCGGAGACCAGCGCCTCTTCCGCCTGCTGCGGGCAGATCCAGTGAATGTGAGTATCGACGCCGCCGGCGGTGACAATCTTGCCTTCGGCAGCGATAATTTCCGTTGCCGCGCCAATGGGGATATTGACGTTGGGCTGGATATCGGGATTACCCGCTTTGCCGATGGCGACGATGCGCCCCTCTTTGATGCCAATGTCGGCTTTGACGATCCCCCAGTGATCGACTACCAGCGCATTGGTCAGCACCAGATCGACACAGTCGTCAGCGAGCATTTGTCCCTGGCCCATACCGTCGCGGATGACCTTGCCGCCGCCGAACTTGACCTCCTCGCCGTAGGTGGTCAGATCGTCTTCGACCTCGATCCACAGTTCGGTGTCCGCCAGGCGCACTTTATCGCCGGTGGTGGGGCCAAACATGTCGGCATAGGCCTGACGTGAAATATCACTCATCGTTTGCCTCCAGATTTCCCATCACGTCGCCGCGAAAACCGTATACCGCGCGATGACCGGCGAGCGCGACCAGCTCCACTTCACGTTTTTGCCCCGGCTCAAAGCGGACCGCGGTACCGGCGGCGATGTTCAGGCGATAGCCGGTGGCCTGCGCCCGGTCAAATTTTAGCGCCGGATTGACCTCGGCAAAATGGTAATGCGATCCAACCTGAATCGGTCGGTCGCCATGATTCTCAACGATAATGCTGCGGGTGGCGCGGCCAACGTTCAGAGCTATCTGTCCGGGCTGCACCTTGTATTCACCTGGGATCATCGCGAAACCTCAGATAATCGGATTGTGGACGGTGACCAGCTTCGAGCCATCCGGGAAGGTGGCCTCGACCTGGATGTCGGGGATCATTTCGGGTACGCCTTCCATGACCTGTTCGCGGCTTAACACATGGCGGCCTTCCTCCATCAGCGCCGCCACGCTTTTACCGTCGCGGGCGCCTTCCATAATAAAGGCGCTGATTAAGGCTACGGCCTCCGGGTAGTTCAGCTTCAGGCCGCGGGCCAGACGACGTTCCGCCACCAGCGCGGCGGTGAACAACAGCAGCTTGTCTTTCTCTCTGGGGGTCAGTTCCATAGCGTTCTCTCAGGTCAACCAGATTCGGGGAAGGACCGGGGATTTTCCGGTCAGATGCGGACGCATAAACTGCCAGATGTCACGCATCGCCCGCTGGCAAAGTAAGTTATCGTCACTTAAAAATCGTACCGTCAGCAGGCCGTCAGTCAGCGTGGCGCCGGCATAATTGCCCAGCGACGTGAGTCGTTCCCGCACGCCGTCAAGCAGGGCTTCACTGGCGGGATAGAACAGCAGAGTGCCGACCCATGGGCATTGCGCCACGCAGGCCAGGCGCCCGTCGGCCAGGTTCAGGCGTTCGATCAGCAGCGGTGATTCATCCATCCATACTTCAAGACGGTTGCTGAGGGCACCATGGCTAAAGCGCTCACCGATGACCGGACGGCCAAGGCACAGCAGATCCCAGGCCAGCAGCGTGCTGGAAGGGCAAAGGTGAAAGGCGGTATGCAGGCGGGCCTGGGCGCCGGGAAAGAAGATCGCGTCCGGCGGCAGCCACTCCAGCGTCGAGCGTTCCGCCAGCGTCAGGCGCTGATGTAAATGAGCCTGCGCGCCGCTGCTGCGGTAAAACTTACTGGCGCCGGGCATGGTGATTAACGTGTGACAGCCGCTATCGAGAGCGGCGCGAATCGTCAGTTCGTCACCACCGACGATCCCGCCCGGCGGGTGGAGTAAATAAAGATGACAGGTATCGTCTTCGGGATAAAAGGGACGCTGGACGGTGAGCGGACCGACATGACGGGCGGAGGTGAGTACCGTTTTGCCGCCGCGATGTTGAAAATGAAGGTCCAGCGTAGCCTGCCAGCCTTTTTTATTCTCTGGTAACACGGTGCTGTGCAATGTTGTTGCGCCCCTGCAAAATCAAGATAAAACAGCAGCAATGAGTATTGATCGGCGCGAAAGTATCTCGATCATATGAAAAGCTTATGAATTAAAAACAAGAAAACAGCCGCCTGAGCGACGGCCGTTTAGTGACAAGATTATTACGCCTGATAATCTTCGGCGTCAATGTCATAGCCCGACGGCTCCCAGCGGATCGCGAGCAGCGACAGCAGGCCAATCAGCGGTGCGGCGGCGATAATCCAAAAGACCTGGGTATCCAGGGCTGCAACCAGCACTGGGAACAGAAACAGCGACAGGGTCGAGCTGCTGCGCATCAGGGTCTGGTTCAGGCCGACGCCGACGCCGCGCAGCGACGTTGGATAGCTCAACGACGCGAACGTCATGGTGTGTGCGCCAGGACCAAATCCCTGACCAAAGAGGAATAGCGCCAGCATCGCCACGGCCGCGATGCCTTCGCCCGCGCCGTCGGGGCGGCCAATCAGCGCCAGACCCAGCAGCGCCGCCAGCTGGCAGCTGTAGCCCGCCAGCGACATCTTCCACGCCCCTAAGCGCGGCACCAGCCGCACCGCCAGCAGACCGCCGACGAACGCAAAGAGCAGGTTCAGCGCCAGCGAGATGACAATCGTGTTCAGCATCGACTGCACAAAGAAGCTGGAGATAATCACCGGCAGACCGAAGGCGACGGCGTTATAGGCGAAGGAAGAGACGACCGACAGCAGAGTGGCGAGGGTGGTTCGCCGCAGATAGACGCCCTGGAACAGACGGAAATAGTTGCTCCACTGCGCTTTTTTCACCACTGGCGTCGGGTTATCCAGCGCGTCCTGCGCCACGTGGGCGTTGATGTTATAGGCCGTGCGGAGAATGGCGGCGGCCTCGCGCAGATTGCCCTGATTAGCGGCCCACACCGGCGATTCGCTCATATAGCGGCTGCGAATGGCGATAATCACCAGTGCAGGAACCGCGCCGAAACCGAGAATCAGCCGCCACAGCCAGTCGCTGTGGCTTTCCGGCAGCACGGCGTAGAACAAGAGCACCAGCAGATAGGAAATACTGATAGCGGCGTACCACGTCGGACACCACATGGCGACGCTGGCCGCTTTGTTGCCCGGCCCCTTAAGCTTTGAGAATTCACTCAGGAAGGCCATCGCCACCGGCAGGTCGATACCGACGCCGAGACCCATGACAAAACGGGCGCCGGTCAGCACGTATTCGTTGGGGGCCAGCGCGCAGGCGATCGCAGCGACCACAAAAAACAGCATATCGGCCATAAACACGCGGTAGCGGCCAATTTTATCCGTCAGGTAGCCGCCCAGCAGCGCGCCGACGATAGCCCCAAAGGTGATGGCCGAAGCCACCATGCCGGTCCCCGCCGGCGTCAGGTTAAACTCGCGGGTGATATCCTTCAGGCCGAAAGCCAGGGAGCCAAGATCGTAGGCGTCGAGAAAGATACCGCCGAGGGCGATGCCCATGACAATCCGCGCATTATTGCGCCCGCTGCTGCCTTCATTGATTAAACGCGACACGTCAGCGGCGCCGCGTATCCATCGAACTTCCCCGCCAGGCGACCCTGCCGCTGCGACCGGAGTCGCGTTGATTACGTCTGTCATGATGTTGTTCTGCGCTGTCGTATAAAAGATTCAGAGTAAACATCGCGGCGGACGGGGATAAATTATTTTTGGTTATAAGACATAGCTAAGTGATTGTTGTGAAATGATTATCTTTTGTCAGCGGGTGAGTTCAGGATGATTGGCTGCCAAAAAGGGCAATACAGAGAGAATGTCGGGGTAAAGGGGACCCGGCGCGCGCCGCCGGGCGGCAGATTATTTCTGCTCAGGCGTTTTTTTGTTCTTTTTCAACCGGGCCCAGATTTTAGTTTCCTGACGGCGCCACAGGCGCTGAATATTGTCGTGATGGCGCAGCAAAATCAGGCAGGAGAGCATGGAAACCGGGAAGGTATACTGCGGTTTGAACCACCAGACGTAGAAGGGGGCAATCAGCGCGCTGACAATAGCCCCGAGCGACGAATAGCCGCTGAGCAGGATGGTCAGCAGCCAGGTGCCCGCCATGACGCCGGTCAAATCCCAGCCGATGGGCGCGATAGCGCCGAAAGCGGTCGCCACGCCTTTACCGCCGCGGAAGTTAAAGAATACCGGCCAGATATGGCCCACGCAGGCCGCAATGGCGACCAGACCCAGCCAGAACGGCGTCAGACCGAGCGCCCAGGCCCCCCAGACGGGCAGCATGCCTTTGAGCACATCAAAAATAAGAACCGTTACGGCTGCTCCCTTGCCGCCAATTCGTAGTACGTTTGTCGCCCCGGGATTGCCGGAACCGCTATCGCGAGGGTCGGGCAGGCCGGCGAGACGACACACCAGAATGGCGCTGGAAATTGAGCCGCAGAGGTAGGCAAGGATAACCAGTCCAGGCGCGATTGCACTCATCAGCTGTTCCATTTTGAAAATGTCGTTTTGTCCCCGCTATCCTTCGCCTCGCTGGTGCGCCGGCGCGCTTCTTTCGTGCCGTCACCGGAGCGTGCATTGAGCCAGAACGCTTGCTGCGCCGCCGCTTTCCTGCAATACGAATTATTTAGGGGATGTCTTTGCATCTGTGGATAATACGCATAATTCGCCGGAAGTGGTATCCGGTTTAGCCAAAAAGCAGGCAGGTCGTGATGGATATTGTATTTATAGAGCAACTTTCGGTAATCACTACTATCGGTGTTTACGACTGGGAACAAACTATTGAACAGAAGCTGGTGTTCGATATCGAAATGGCGTGGGACAACCGCAAAGCGGCGAGCAGCGATGATGTCAGTGATTGCCTCAGCTATGCTGATATCAGCGAGCTGGTGATTGGTCACGTTGAAGGTGGGCGTTTCGCGCTGGTTGAACGCGTCGCGGAAGAGATTGCCGATCTGCTGCTGGAAAAATTCCCCTCGCCGTGGGTGCGGATTAAAGTCAGCAAACCGGGCGCCGTTGCCCGGGCGGCAAACGTGGGCGTAATTATCGAACGCAGTCGGGCGTAGCTTAATCTGAAACAAAACTTTTCAGGTCATACTCGTTAAACAATTTGTGTTTATACCGGTCGCAGGATTCGGCTATCGGGATATTTTATTGTCACCTGGTGTCAGGACAGCACTCGAAATTTTCGCGTACTCCGTGTACGCTCCGGTTTCATGCGCCGTCCGTCTCCAGACTGGCCGCATAAATTTCACCTGATGGAATGGTTCAGCGTATCTGGTTTTTTCATTTTACTTTTAAAGGGTTTATTGGATGAGCGATATACACTCGCTGCTGGTGGCGGCAATATTGGGTGTGGTTGAAGGTTTGACGGAATTTTTACCTGTTTCCAGTACTGGCCATATGATTATTGTTGGTCATCTTCTGGGTTTCGAAGGTGAGACGGCAAATACTTTTGAGGTGGTCATTCAGTTAGGTTCTATTCTTGCTGTTGTCGTGATGTTCTGGCGTCGTCTGTTTGGTTTGATCGGTATTCATTTCGGCAAACCACCGGAACATGAAGGCCAGGGAGGCGGCCGTTTATCGCTGATTCATATTTTATTAGGGATGGCGCCGGCGGTGGTGCTGGGCCTGGTGTTCCACGATACCATCAAATCGCTGTTCAACCCGGTCAACGTTATGTATGCGCTGATTGTGGGGGGCTTTCTGCTGATCGCGGCGGAAGTGCTGAAGCCAAAACAGCCGCGTGCTGTCGGCATTGATGATATGACCTATCGCCAGGCATTTATCATCGGCTGCTTCCAGTGCCTGGCGCTGTGGCCCGGCTTCTCTCGCTCCGGTGCGACCATTTCCGGCGGGATGTTGATGGGCGTAAGCCGCTATGCAGCGTCGGAGTTCTCCTTCCTGCTGGCGGTGCCGATGATGATGGGGGCGACCGTGCTGGATGTGTATAAGAGCATCGGTTTCCTCAACGCCAGCGATATTCCGATGTTTGCCGTCGGCTTTATCATGGCGTTCATCGTGGCGCTGATCGCGATTAAAACCTTCCTGCAGCTGATTAAACGTATTTCGTTTATCCCGTTTGCTATCTACCG
The DNA here is from genome assembly GCF_002806725.1 of Raoultella sp. T31. Classification (NCBI taxonomy): domain Bacteria; kingdom Pseudomonadati; phylum Pseudomonadota; class Gammaproteobacteria; order Enterobacterales; family Enterobacteriaceae; genus Klebsiella; species Raoultella sp. T31. Next base: position 153,190 of record NZ_PIBO01000007.1, on the reverse strand, counting down.
TTTTGTCGTCGCGGCAATAGTTTACGTTATTTTCTTCTGAGTTTTACGCGCCGGTAAAACCGGGCCCTCAGTCGCCAGACTGAGGGCAGCGCTCTTCCTTCCATTTCGCGACCGCCAGAATACGGCGCCGCGTCAGCTCCTCACGAATCTCCGGCCCTTTAAAGCCCTGAGCAACCACCTCTTTCGTAGAGACCGATTGGGCGATGTGCCAGGCTTCAAGCAGCAGGCGTCCCTGCGGGTAGTCGCGGGCTTCGAAACCGGTACGTCCGCGCACATCGGCCTCGCTGGTTAAAGCGATTTGCATGACCCGGTGCGGCTTACGCCAGGCGTCGATATTATCAAACAGTTTGACCAGCGTTTTGGGCTGCAGTATGGGCAGGGTATGAATCAGGTCGTGAAATTCGGCGACCAGCTTTGCCAGATCGCGAATATCGTTCGGCACGCGCAGACGGGCGCAAAGCTGCTCGACCAGCCTGACGCCTGCCGGGCCGTGGCCGTGGTGGCGCGGCCAGAGCGCTTTTGGCGTCAGCCCTTTGCCGAGGTCGTGGCACAGGGTCGCAAAGCGCACGTCAATCTCCGGCGACAGCATCGCCGCCATCGTCAGAGTCATCAGCGTATGCACGCCGGTGTCGATTTCAGGATGCCATTTGGCGGGCGCCGGAACGCCGTACAGCGCGTCGATTTCCGGGAACAGCACGCCGAGCGCGCGGCAGTCGCGTAAGGTCTGGAAAAAGACCTGGGGATTCCGGGTGCCGAGGGCGTTTTCCGTCTCTTTCCAGACCCGCTCCGGCGTCAGATGCGCCAGTTCGCCGGCATCGGCCATGGCGCGCATCAGCGCCATGGTTTCGTCGGCAATACGAAAGCCCAGATGGGCATAGCGGGCGGCAAAGCGCGCCACGCGCAGAACGCGCAGCGGGTCTTCGCTGAAGGCGGGTGAGACGTGGCGCAGCAGGCGCAGACGCAAATCGGCCTGGCCGCCGTAGGGATCGACAATCAGGCCATCGGCATCCTGAGCCAGCGCATTGACCGTCAGATCGCGGCGCAGCAGATCTTGCTCCAGCGTGACGTCCGGGGCGGCATAGCAGGTGAAACCGGTATAGCCGGAACCCGATTTACGCTCGGTACGCGCCAGCGCATACTCTTCCCGGCTTTTCGGGTGCAGAAATACGGGGAAATCGCGGCCTACCTGCTGGTAGCCCGCTTCAAGCAACTGTTCAGGCGTGGCGCCGACCACGACCCAGTCTCTGTCTTTGACCGGTAGCCCTAATAACGCATCCCGAACTGCACCACCGACCAGATAAATCTTCACGCCCGACTCTCCCGTATCCACTTTGCTCAAGATGATACGTAAGTCTGGCAGAGAAGACGAATTAGTTCATCCACCGGTCTTTACGTTTACGGCTCGGGACCAGATGCGGCAGCACCAGTCCGAGCAGCAGTCCGACGCCAAGCACGCCGCCGCCGTACATAAACCACTGCATGATAATGGTGCGCTGCTTATCATCCAGCTGCAGATTCGCGGCATTCACCTTCTTCTGGGCGACAACCAGCTCATTTTTCAGCTTTTGGTTTTCGTCTTTCAGCGCGTTGATCACGGTATCGCTGCCGGCGACCTTTTTCTGCATGTCGGCGGTGCGCTGATTCCAGGTGGTGTCGATGTTATTCAGTTTGTCGGTCAGGGTTTTCACCTGATTTTGCAGATCCGGCACGCGGGTGCGCAGGCTGGGCTCGTTGCTCAGCTCTTTCAGCGGAATCCAGGCGGTACGGCCGTTGCCGTCGCGGATTTGGGCATAGCCGGTGCTGTCATTGGTCTGCAGCAGAGAAACTTCTTCCCCGGCGTTAATGGTGCCCTGAAGACGATAATTATCGCCCGGCCCCGTGCGAACCCAGGTGTTCAGTTCATCAGAAACATAACGTTTTTCTTCTGCATGAACCGCCGTGGCGGCGCTGAGCGCCAGTAAAGTAAAAGTGATAAGGCGTAATTTTGGCATCAGGTCATCGTTTGATCGTAAAAAGTTGAACGATAGTAGTGGCATCGCCATAGCGACGCAAAGTTTTCTGCCACAATCGGAAACATCCGGGAGGTGGCCCGGCAAAATGCGCATTGCATGGAGAATCGTCGCAAAATACTATCTACTGACAAAAAATATCGGCGATAGTTCGCCGTATTTTCCCGGCAGCGCAAAGAAGCGGAAGAATTCAGTCATGGCTCAAGAAATCGAATTAAAATTTATCGTCTCCGACAGCGGCGTGGAAACATTGCGCCAGCACCTTAATGCGCTTAACGCCCAGCACACTCCCGCGGGTCAATTGCTCAATATTTATTATGAAACGGCGGACAACTGGCTGCGTCGTCACGATATGGGGCTGCGCATCCGCGGCGATCGCGGCCGTTATGAAATGACCCTGAAAATCGCCGGTCGCGTGGTGGGCGGATTGCATCAGCGTCCGGAGTTCAACATTCCGCTGGAAAGCCCGGAACTGGCGCTGGAGCGCCTTCCTGCCGAGGTCTGGCCGCAGGGCGAGCTGCCCGCGGAGCTGGCGCAAAACGTACAGCCGCTGTTCAGTACCGATTTTGCGCGTGAAAAATGGGTGGTCAGCGAAGGGGAGAGCCAGATTGAAATCGCGCTCGATCGCGGAGAGGTGAAAACCCCTGAGCATCAGGAAGCGATTTGCGAGCTGGAGCTGGAACTGCTCTCTGGCAAGACGGAAGATGTGCTGGTTCTCGCCCGTCGTCTGCTGGAAACCGGCGTGTTGCGCCAGGGAAGTCTCAGCAAAGCGGCGCGCGGCTACCATCTTGCTCAGGGGAACGACGTACGCCCGGTACAGCCATTCGGCGTTCTGCAGGTGGCGCCCAAAGCCAGCGTAGAGCAGGGGCTGGAGGCCGCGCTGGAAAACGCGTTGGCGCACTGGCTGTATCATGACGAGGTCTGGAGCCGCGGTAATCCGTTGGCAAAAAGGGAGATCCTCCGCGCTATCGCCCGGGTGCGTCATGCGCTGGTGCTGTTTGGCGGCATCGTGCCGCGTAAGGCCACCGCGCCGCTGCGTGAACAGCTCGCTGAAGCGGAAGCTGCTCTGACGCAGGCCGGTAAGGAGCCTTCCGCGCTGTTCAGCCTTGCTGCAGTCAGCGCGAAGCTCGCGTTGACCGAATGGCTGGTGAACCGCAGCTGGCGCGTCTTTTTAAATGAGAATGCGCAGAAGAAGATCGCCGGCTCTTTTAAACGTTTCGCCGATATCCAGCTGTCGCGGGCGGCGGCGGAGTTAAAAAATGCGTTCCAGCAGATACCGGGGGACGATTACGACGGCCAGCTGCCGCGTCTGTCCCGCGACATCGACTGCATTCAGCTGCTTGCCGGCGCCTATGCCGCTGCGGCGGCCCCGTGGCTGGAGAACTGGCTGGAAGTCCGTCGCGCTATTGAGCACAAAGATCGCAGCGTCATTGAATATTTCCGCCGCCAGGCGTTGGCCGCGGAGCCGTTCTGGCTGCACAGTGGAAAACGATAATTTCAGGCCAGGGAGACCCCTATCATGCCGCTTTCTTCACAGTTACAGCAGCACTGGCAGACGGTTGTAGACCGACTGCCGGCGGATTTTCCATTACCCACGTTAAGTCCGCAGGCGCAGTCGGTGATGGCGTTCAGCGATTTCGTCCAGCAGAGTCTGGTGGCGCAGCCGCAGTGGCTGAGCGAACTTGAAAACTCGCCCCCTGAGGCGCAAGAGTGGCGTCACTATGCCGACTGGCTACAGGCCGCCCTGGACGGGGTCAACGACGAAGCGGCGCTGATGCGTGAGCTGCGCCTGTTTCGCCGCCGGATCATGGTGCGCATCGCCTGGGCACAGGCGCTGTCGCTGGTCAGTGAAGAGAGCAGTTTGCAGCAGTTAAGCACGCTGGCGGAGACGCTGATTGTCGCCGCCCGCGACTGGCTTTACACCGCCTGCTGTCACGAATGGGGGACCCCTTCCAGCGCCGAAGGAAAAGCGCAGCCGCTACTGATCCTCGGAATGGGGAAGCTGGGCGGAGGTGAACTCAATTTCTCGTCGGACATCGATCTGATTTTTGCCTGGCCTGAACATGGCGCAACCCGCGGCGGGCGCCGCGAGCTGGATAACGGGCAGTTTTTTACCCGCCTCGGTCAGCGGTTGATAAAAGTCCTCGATCAGCCAACTCAGGATGGCTTTGTGTATCGCGTTGATATGCGCCTGCGCCCCTTCGGCGACAGCGGGCCGCTGGTGCTGAGCTTTGCCGCGCTGGAAGATTACTATCAGGAACAAGGGCGCGACTGGGAGCGCTATGCGATGGTCAAAGCGCGGATCATGGGCGATAACGACGGCACCTATGCCAACGAACTGCGCGCCATGCTGCGGCCGTTCGTCTTCCGCCGCTACATCGACTTCAGCGTGATCCAGTCGCTGCGTAACATGAAGGGGATGATTGCCCGTGAAGTCCGCCGTCGCGGGCTGAAGGACAATATCAAGCTCGGCGCGGGCGGTATCCGCGAAATCGAATTTATCGTGCAGGTCTTCCAGCTGATCCGCGGTGGGCGTGAACCGGCGCTACAGCAGCGGGCGCTGCTTCCGACACTGGCGGCGATCGATGAACTGCACCTGCTGCCGGAAGGCGATGCCGCCCGGTTGCGTGACGCCTACCTGTTCTTACGCCGCCTGGAAAACCTGCTGCAAAGCATCAACGACGAGCAGACGCAAACTCTGCCGCAGGATGCGCTTAACCGCGCCCGCCTGGCGTGGGGGATGCATGTTGATGACTGGGAAGCGCTGAGCGCACAGCTGGAAGAGAAAATGGCCAGCGTACGGCGGGTGTTCAACGAGCTGATTGGCGATGATGAAGCGCAATCACCGGATGAGCTGCTGGAGGAGTACTGGCGCGAGCTGTGGCAGGATGCGCTGGAAGAGGATGACGCCAGCCCGGCGCTGGTCCATCTTGCGGACGACGACCGTCGCAGCGTGCTGGCGCTGATTGCCGATTTCCGTAAAGAGCTGGATAAACGCACCATCGGCCCGCGCGGGCGCCAGGTGCTGGATCAACTGATGCCGCATCTGCTCAGCGAAGTGTGTTCGCGGGCCGATGCGCCGGTGCCGCTGGCGCGCATTACGCCGCTTCTGACCGGCATCGTCACCCGAACCACCTACCTCGAATTGCTCAGCGAATATCCCGGCGCGTTGAAACATCTGATTAGCCTTTGCGCTGCCTCGCCAATGGTTGCCAGCCAGCTGGCGCGCCATCCGCTGCTGCTGGATGAACTGCTGGATCCCAATACGCTGTATCAGCCGACGGCGACCGATGCCTATCGCGATGAGCTGCGGCAATATCTGCTGCGTGTGCCGGAAGAGGACGAAGAGCAGCAGCTGGAGGCGCTGCGCCAGTTTAAGCAGGCGCAGCTGCTGCATATTGCCGCCGCCGATATTGCCGGGACGTTGCCGGTGATGAAAGTGAGCGATCACTTAACCTGGCTGGCCGAAGCGATGATTGATGCGGTGGTGCAGCAGGCGTGGATGCAGATGGTGGCGCGTTATGGCCAGCCGACGCACCTGCATGATCGTCAGGGGCGTGGTTTTGCGGTTGTCGGTTACGGGAAGCTAGGGGGCTGGGAGCTGGGCTACAGTTCGGACCTTGATCTGGTGTTCCTGCATGACTGTCCGATGGAGGTGATGACCGACGGGGAGCGCGAAATTGACGGTCGCCAGTTCTATCTGCGCCTCGCCCAACGCATTATGCACCTTTTCAGCACCCGCACCTCTTCAGGGATTCTCTACGAAGTGGATGCTCGCTTACGTCCGTCTGGCGCCGCGGGCATGCTGGTCACCACGGCCGATTCGTTTGCCGATTACCAGAAGAATGAAGCCTGGACCTGGGAACACCAGGCGCTGGTGCGCGCCCGCGTGGTCTATGGCGATCCCGAACTGCAGGTGCGTTTTGATACTATCCGTCGCGATATTCTCAGCGCGCCGCGTGAAGGGGCGACGCTGCAGACCGAGGTGCGGGAAATGCGCGAGAAAATGCGCGCCCATCTCGGCAATAAGCAGCGGGATCGCTTTGATATTAAAGCCGATGCCGGGGGCATTACCGACATTGAATTTATTACCCAGTATCTGGTCCTACGCTATGCGCACGAGAAGCCGAAGCTGACGCGCTGGTCTGATAACGTGCGCATTCTGGAACTGCTGGCGCAAAACGACATTATGGATGATGAAGAAGCGCGGGCGCTGACCCATGCCTACACCACGCTGCGCGATGCGCTGCATCGTCTGGCCTTGCAGGAACAGCCGGGGAACGTCGCTCCGGACGCCTTTACCCATGAACGTCAGCAGGTGAGCGCCAGCTGGCAGAAGTGGTTGATGGCTTAACTAAAAAACCGGGTGTGCTATTATCGCGCGCAAAGTTTGTATCTCGCAGGAGAGAGTCATGAAAGTAACGCTGCCGGAGTTTGAACGTGCAGGAGTGTTGGTGGTGGGCGATGTCATGCTGGACCGCTACTGGTATGGTCCCACCAGCCGTATTTCCCCCGAAGCCCCGGTACCGGTGGTCAAGGTGGAAAATATCGAAGAGCGTCCCGGCGGTGCGGCAAACGTGGCGATGAACATCGCCTCTCTCGGCGCGACTTCCCGCCTGGTTGGCCTGACCGGGATTGATGACGCCGCGCGTGCGCTCAGTAAAGCGCTGGCGGATGTCAACGTGAAGTGCGATTTCGTCTCCGTACCGACTCACCCGACCATCACCAAGCTGCGCGTGCTTTCGCGCAACCAGCAGCTGATCCGCCTGGATTTCGAAGAGGGATTCTCCGGCGTCGATCCGCAGCCGATGCACGACCGCATTCAGCAGACGCTGGGTACCATCGGGGCGCTGGTGCTGTCCGATTATGCCAAAGGCGCGCTGGCCAGCGTGCAGACCATGATTAAGCTGGCGCGCGATGCGGGCGTACCGGTGCTGATCGACCCGAAAGGCACCGATTTTGAACGCTATCGCGGTGCCACGCTGCTGACGCCGAACCTCTCCGAATTTGAAGCCGTCGCGGGCAAGTGCAAAGATGAAGCGGATATTGTCGAACGCGGCCTGAAAATTATTGCTGAGTTCGAACTCTCCGCGCTGCTGGTAACCCGCTCCGAGCAGGGGATGACGCTGCTGCAGCCGGGCCGTCCGCCGCTGCATATGCCGACTCAGGCGCAAGAAGTGTATGACGTCACCGGCGCCGGCGATACGGTGATTGGCGTGCTGGCGGCGACGCTGGCCTCCGGCAATACGCTGGAAGAGGCGTGCTACTTCGCCAACGCGGCGGCTGGCGTCGTGGTCGGCAAGCTGGGGACATCCACCGTTTCACCTATCGAGCTGGAAAACGCCGTGCGCGGGCGCGCGGAGACCGGGTTCGGCGTGATGAACGAAGACGAGCTGAAACAGGCCGTTGCGGCGGCACGTAAGCGCGGCGAGAAAGTGGTGATGACCAACGGCGTGTTTGACATTCTGCATGCGGGCCACGTCTCTTATCTGGCCAATGCACGCAAACTGGGCGATCGCTTGATCGTTGCGGTCAACAGCGATGCGTCGACCAAACGTCTGAAAGGCGAGTCTCGTCCGGTCAACCCGCTGGAGCAGCGGATGATCGTGCTCGGCGCGCTGGAAGCCGTCGACTGGGTCGTCTCATTTGAAGAGGATACGCCGCAGCGCCTGATCGCCGGCATTCTGCCGGACCTGCTGGTCAAAGGCGGCGACTATAAGCCGGAAGATATCGCGGGTAGCGAGGAAGTCTGGGCGAACGGCGGCGACGTGCTGGTGCTGAACTTTGAAGATGGTTGCTCGACCACCAACATTATTAAGAAGATCCAGAAAGACAGCAGTAAGTAATTTGTGACGCCGGTCGGGCGTTCTCGGGAGTGGGGTTACGCATCGCGAGGCCGAAGAACTCCGGATAATGCCCGACTCGAAAAGCCGACGATCGTCAGATCGCCGGTTTTTTTTATTTAATGATGGCAGAAATGATTCAGCGCAATAAACAGGCGATTTGAGCGCATTTTTCGTCCAAAAAGCGTTAGCGTAAGTATAAATACTGAAGTTAGTAGAAAGCATATGACCAATCAGAACACACACGGCTGAAGGAGTATGCGGATGAATCATCACGAACTGTATTCAATGAAGAACTTTGATTTTCTGGCCCTGAGTTTCGCCAGAATGCATGCACAGGGACACACCGTTGATCTCCAGGCTATTATTGGCAATATGGATGAAGATCATCGTGAGTGGTTTTGCCAACGGTATGAACTCTACTGCCGTCAGGTCAGTGCAGAGGCCGCATCGCGGCCAGAGCTAGAACACTGAAACAACAACGGGCCTGAGGGCCCGTTGTTTTTACTGCTTCTCGTCGACGCTCGGGGCCGCCGCGCGGCTTTCCAGATCGCTGATACGCTGCTCCAGCAGCGCCAGTTTTTCGCGAGTGCGCAGCAGCACCTGCGTCTGCACATCAAACTCTTCGCGACTGACCAAATCCAGGCGGGTCAGCTGAGACTGGAGTACCTGACGGATCTTTTTCTCGACATCTTCCCCAAGATCGCGAAGGCCTTTCGGCATCGATTCATGGACCTGGCGGGCGATTTGTTCAATTTTTTTCGGGTCAATCATGGTGGTTTCCTGCTCTGGTCGGTTTGTCGTTCATTGTAGTGCGATCGACGCTGCCTATAAACCAGAAATGTTTGAAGCTTATGCATTGCCGAGGATAATCAATAGCGTTATAGTTACCTTGCTTATTCTCAGGGCGGGGCGAAATTCCCCACCGGCGGTAAATCAACCATTGCGTTGAAAGCCCGCGAGCGCTTTCTGCACCAGCAGAAAGGTCAGCAGATCCGGTGTAATTCCGGGGCCGACGGTTAAAGTCCGGATGGGAGAGAGTAACGGCTCAGTCGGGTCTCGATCCGCTTGCGTTGACTTTTGCCGCTAAACCGGCGCTCCTAAGACTGCCCTGATTCTGGTAACCATAATTTTAATGAGGTTTATTTACCATGAATCAGACGCTCCTTTCCTCTTTTGGTACCGCTTTTGAACGTGTGGAACACGCTTTAAATGCACTGCGCGAAGGCCGCGGGGTGATGGTGCTTGATGATGAAGACCGTGAAAACGAAGGCGACATGATTTTCGCCGCCGAAACCATGACCGTCGAGCAGATGGCGCTGACCATCCGCCACGGCAGCGGCATTGTCTGCCTGTGCCTGACCGATGAACGCCGTAAGCAACTTGATCTGCCGATGATGGTGGAAAACAACACCAGCGCATACGGCACCGGCTTTACCGTGACCATCGAAGCTGCGGAAGGCGTCACCACCGGCGTTTCCGCCGCTGACCGCGTGACCACCGTGCGCGCGGCTATTGCCGACGGTGCTAAACCTTCTGACCTCAACCGTCCCGGCCATGTCTTCCCGCTGCGCGCGCAGCCGGGCGGCGTGTTGACCCGCGGCGGTCACACGGAAGCGACCATCGACCTGGTAACGTTGGCGGGCTTTAAACCGGCTGGCGTGCTGTGTGAACTGACGAATGACGATGGCTCTATGGCGCGCGCGCCGGAGTGCATTGCGTTCGCGCAGAAGCATGATATGGCTGTCGTCACCATTGAAGATCTGGTGGCCTATCGTCGCGAACATGAGCGCAAAGCCAGCTGATTGTGGCCCCGCATCATGGCAAAGCCCACCTCAGCGTGGGCTTTGTTGTTTTTTAGCCTCAGCCAATACCCATGGCCTGCAGCACAACCAGGCTTAACCCCATCACCGACATCCCACACAGCACGCCATAACTTGGGTTGCTCTGCGGATCGATCTCTTTTGCCAGCGGCATCAGCTCATCAACCGACAGCGCCACCATGATCCCGGCAACGGCTGCCATAACGGCGCCCATTACGACGGGCGACACCAGGCTACCGAGGATCAGCCAGGCCAGCAGGCCGCCGAGAATTTCCGCCATCCCGGAAAGCCCTGCCCACAGTACCGCCTTATGCCGTGAACCGGTGGCGGCATAAACCGGGCCAGCCACCGCCAGCCCCTCGGGAATATTGTGTAAAGCGACCGCCAGTGCGACGCCCATCCCCAGCTCGAGGTTATTACTGGCCGTCACAAAGGTGGCGATCCCTTCCGGGAAGTTGTGCAGGCTGATGCCCAGAGTCAATAACATTGCGGTTCGGCGAAGATTACGCGGGCGCGGCATACCTGACAGCAGATCCTGCGGATGCGCGTGGGGCAGCATACGGTCGAGCGCAAAGTAGCCCAGCAGGCCGATGACAAACATGCCGTAACCGAGCAGCGGCGACATGCCTTGCGCGTTCAGCGCGGCGGGAAGCATCTCCATCAGTGAGATAAGCAGCATGATGCCCGCGGCAAAGCCGAGGGAAAATCCCAGCAGCCGGTTGGATGGCTTCTGACCGAGGACGCCGAAAATAGCGCCGATAAATGTGGCGCTACCCGCCAGCAGCGTCAATATTAAAGGTGACGACATTATTCATTTCCTTTGATAATGATTATCATTAATGATATCGGGATTTCCTGCTAACGGCGAGAGGGGGAGGCAGCCCTTTACAGCGAATTACATTCAAATTTTCTGACGATCATCATCATGCTTATCTGAGTTTATCCTGACGCAAAAACGCGTAATGTAAAGACATCACCATTCCTCTGTTTAAGGATATCACCATGTCCCGTACCCGAATGCCAGCGTTGTTTTTAGGCCACGGCAGCCCGATGAACGTGCTGGAAGATAACATCTATACCCGCGCCTGGCGGCAGCTGGGCGAAACATTGCCGCGGCCAAAAGCCATTGTTGTGGTTTCTGCGCACTGGTTTACTCGCGGTACCGGGGTCACGGCTATGGAAACGCCGAAGACGATCCACGATTTTGGCGGCTTCCCGCAGGCGCTGTACGATACGCATTATCCGGCTCCCGGTTCTCCGGAACTGGCGCAGCGTCTGGTTGAGCTGCTGGCGCCGGTCCCTGTGACCCTGGATAAAGAAGCCTGGGGTTTCGATCATGGCTCATGGGGCGTGCTGATAAAAATGTACCCCGATGCGGACATCCCGATGGTGCAGTTGAGCATCGACAGCACCAAACCGGCAGCCTGGCATATGGAGATGGGGCGTAAGCTGGCGGCGCTGCGTGATGAAGGCATCATGCTGGTGGCGAGCGGTAACGTGGTGCATAACCTGAGAACGGCACGCTGGCATGGCGAGAGTACGCCTTATCCGTGGGCAGAATCATTTAATGACTACGTGAAAAGCAACCTGAGCTGGAAGGGACCGGTTGCAGAGCATCCGCTGGTGAACTATCTGGCGCATGAGGGAGGATCGCTTTCTAACCCGACCGCGGATCACTTCCTGCCGCTGCTCTACGCTTTGGGCACCTGGGACGGCGAAGAACCGATATCTATTCCGGTGGAAGGGATGGAGATGGGATCGCTGAGCATGCTGTCGGTGCTGATTGGGGCGTAGAAGAGAGCGTAATAACCCCGGCAGGCGTCAGCGCCGCCGGGGGATATCTTATTCGACGAAAATGTGCGGGTAGAAACGCGACAGATCCTGGGTTATCAACGCCCGATCCTCGCGTACGCCGATACCGGCTGGCCGATCGTTGATGAGCCAGCTGCCGATCAGCGTGTAGCTGTCGCCAAACTTCGGCAGCGGATAGAACTCCTGCACGATGGTGCCTTCTTCTCCGTAGGGACCCTCTACCGCTTCCAGCACTTTGCCGTTTTCCACGATCGACACGTTGGCTCCTTCACGGGAGAAAATAGGCTTAATGACGTACTTCTCCATTTCCGGATGCGCATCTTCGCTGAAGTAAGCTGCCAGCAGGTTAGGGTGGTTCGGGAACATCTCCCACAGCAGCGGAAGTAAAGCTTTGTTCGAAATGATGCTCTTCCACGCCGGTTCCAGCCAGCGTACGCCCGCGTCTTCCAGTTTGGTGGAGAACATCTCGCGCAGCATATACTCCCATGGGTAGAGCTTGAACAGGTTGCCAATCACCTGATCCTGCAGGTCGGTAAACTGACCTTTTTCACCCAGACCGATATCTTCGATATACAGAAACTCGGTGGCCACACCCGCTTCTGCGGCACAGTCCTGCAGGTACTGCACGGTACCGCGATCTTCTTCGGTATCGCGACAGCAGGCCATATGCAGTAGCTGGAAGCCAAACTGCTCGCGCAGCTCGGCAAAACGCTCGATCAGCTTTTCCTGCAGGCTGTTGAACTGGTCGCTGCCTGCCGGCAGCTGGCCGGCGTTGATCTGATCTTCCAGCCAAATCCACTGGAAGAAGGCGGCTTCATACAGCGAGGTCGGCGTGTCGGCGTTGTTCTCCAGCAGCTTCGGCTCGCCTGTGCCGTCCCACGCCAAATCGAGGCGTGAGTAGAGCGACGGCTGGTTGGTTTTCCACGACTGGCGCACGAAGCCCCAGGTATGTTTCGGGATGCGGAACTTCGCCATCAGCTCATCGCTGGCGATAACTTTTTCTACCGCCTGCAGACACATTTGGTGCAGGTCGGCGGTGACCTCTTCGAGCTTCTCAACCTGCGCCAGCGTCAGTTTGTAATAGGCCTCTTCGCTCCAGTACGGCTCGCCATACATCGTATGAAAGTTGAAGCCGTATTCGGTCGCCTTTTCACGCCAGTCCGGGCGTTCCGTGATGCTGATTCTTTCCATGTGATTTAGCCGCCCATTGAGCGGGAAGAAGAGGTACCCGCAGCGCTGCGCTGCATGGCGGATTGCTTCGCGACCGATTCACCAAACCCACCGCGGGTGACGGTGCTGGTGGTGGCCGGTTTTGGCGCCATCGCCGTCTTCGGTACGTTCATCGTCCGACCCGGTTGCGCCGCGCCGTAGCTCTTACCACCGGCATCGGTGTACTGACCATAGGCTGGGCTGGCCGGGTTTTTCGAGCTGAACAGCGGCTGCTGCGCACCCATGCCTCCGCCCATCAGACGGCCCATCATGTAGCCTGCCATCAGCGGCATCCAGAAGCTGCCGCTGCTTTGCGCCTGCGCCTGGTTTTCCGGCGCTACGCCCGCCTGAGCCGGCGTTTGCTGGCACTGGCCTTCGCCGAATTCAGCGACGCAATCTTCACGCGTGGCGTATTTCGGCGCGGTACGTACCGCTTCTTTCTGAGCATTGTTGAAAGCGGTGGTACATTCTGCGCTTTTTCCCGGATTGGCTGCAGAGCAGTCATCGGCGTTTTGGTACAGAGAAACCGTCTCGTCGGTTTTTTCACAACCGGCAAGCATAAATACGGCCGTAACGGCAAGGGCGACCGGTGTCAGATGGCGAGCGCTCCAGCTTTTACGGAACGAGGCATGATTAATATTTTTTGTCCGTTTCATATTTGTCTTCCAGGACCCAGTGGTATTGCAAATTGTTAACGCTCAGGATAGAGGATGAGTGGTGGAAAATGAAGCGAAGAGGGGCGGAAAGGAGGGGATCTTTACGTTGCCTTACGTTTAGCGCTTCGCTTAGCGGAATTCGTTAAGCGAAGCGCCATGACGCAATGACGATTACTGGCGGAAAGGATTGGTGCCGCTGGTTTTCGTGGCGCGGGTTGACGCCGATGTCGCCGCCGGGGCTGCATTGCTGCTGTAGCCATCAGCGTTAGCATCCTGCTGCGGGGTTTCCGGCGCGACGCTATCTGGCGAGGTCGACACAGGTTTGCCCAACGTATTGTTCAGCGCAACCAGATCCTGCTCATTCAGTGTCCCGAGAGCAGATTTGACATTCAGCTGATTAATCAGGTAGTTATAACGCGCGCTGGAGAGCTGCTGCTTGGCGTTGTACAGGGTCGTTGTGGCATCCAGGACGTCGACGATGGTACGCGTCCCCACGGAATAGCCTGCTTCCATGGCATCAAGGGAGCTCTGCGCAGAAACCACCGCCTGTTTGTAGGCGTTGATGCTGCTGATAGAGGCATTGATGTTATTAAAGGAAGAACGAACGGTCTGAACCACGCTGCGATGCGCGCTTTCCAGCAGCTCGCTGGCGCCGACGAAGTTGTACTGCGCCTGTTTCACCTGCGAGTTAACCATCCCGCCCTGATACAGCGGCAGCGAGAAATTCAGGCCGATTTTGTTCTGCCCGACATCAGTGTCGCCATAGCGCGTTGGATCGTTGGTTTTTGAACCGTTGTAGGTGGTGTTCGAGATCCCGGTCGAGGCGGTTAAATTCAGGGTCGGCAGATGGCCGTCCTGCGCCTGACGGATCTGTTCGCGGGCCAGATCCTGGCTCAGACGTGCCTGCAGCAGCGACAGATTGCGGTTTTCCGCTTCTTTCAGCAGCGCGTTCACCGTCTGCGGTTTGTTGGTTTTAAAACCGCCAACGTTCAGCGATGACAGCTGCGGATAGTAGTTACCGGTTACCTGGCGCAGCGCTTCTACCGCGTTGTCGAGGTTGTTGCGCGCGGTCACTTCGTTTGCCAGTACGGAGTCGTACTGTGAACGGGCGTTCTGCACATCGGTGATCGCCACAAGACCAACGTTAAAGCGCTGGGTGGTCTGATCCAGCTGGCGGTAGATGGCCTGTTTCTGTGCTTCGGTATAGGAAAGCGTATCAATGGCGCTCAGGACGTTAAAGTAAGCCGTCGCGGTGTTCAGAATCAGCGTTTGCTGGTTGGTCTGATAGGTGACGTCCTGAATGCCAGCTTGTTTTTCCTGTAGCGTCAGCGAGCGCCATTTCGACATATCGAAAAGAACCTGCGTTAACTGCAGCGAGCCGCTGGTGACGTTCGAGTTCACGCCGTTGCTGTCGCGATAACCATTGGTGTAAGTATAATCCGCGCCCAGGCCAAGCTGAGGCAGTAACGGGCTACGTGCTTCGTTGATCTTCTCGAATGCAGCATCACGATCGGCTGCTGATTTACGCAGGTCAGGGTTGCTGACGCGCGCCTGCTGATAAACCTGCATCAGGTTTTCTGCCTGGCTCATGGCGCTGAAGCCAGTCAGGCCCAGACCGATGAGGATGGGGAAAAGTTTCTTCATTTGCATTCCTTGTTGTGAAGCATAAAGCGCTGCCCAAATTCTAAAAATATTCGCTGATTGTATCGACTCTGCCGCAGTAAAAAGTTGGCGTTACGTGCCATCCGGCGGTAATTTGCACCAATCTAACATATGGACTGTAAAACGATAGCCAAACGGCTTATAAATCCTTACTTTCGGAGGCGCGGGACAGAGACAATGAGCAAGCTCAATCAGCAAGGAATTACCTTCTCGAAAAACGATGTAGAAATTATTGCACGCGAAACGCTTTATCGTGGTTTTTTTTCGCTGGATTTATACCGTTTTCGCCATCGCCTGTTTAACGGTGGGATGAGCGGCGAGGTGACGCGCGAAATTTTTGAGCGCGGGCATGCCGCAGTCTTGCTACCCTTTGACCCGATACGTGATGAAGTGGTGCTGGTCGAGCAAATCCGCATCGCCGCGTATGATACCAGCGAGAGCCCGTGGCTACTGGAAATGGTCGCCGGTATGATTGAAGACGGTGAAACCCCCGAGGACGTTGCCCGCCGCGAAGCGGTAGAAGAAGCCGGGCTGGTCGTCGGACGGACAAAACCGGTCCTGAGCTATCTGGCAAGCCCTGGCGGTACCAGCGAAAGGCTGTCTATTCTGGTTGGTGAAGTCGATGCCACAACGGCAAAAGGGATTCACGGTCTGGCGGATGAAAATGAAGACATCCGGGTGCATGTGGTCAGCCGGGAGCAGGCTTACCAGTGGGTTGAAGAGGGGAAAATCGACAACGCGGCCTCTGTCATTGCCTTGCAATGGCTGCAGCTGCATTATCACAATTTACGTAATGAGTGGACAAAATGAAGCGTTATACACCTGACTTCCCGGAAATGATGCGCCTGTGTGAAACCAATTTTGCTCAGTTGCGCCGCTTGCTGCCTCGAACCGATGCAGCCGGCGATGTCGCGGGCTATCAGGTGGGCAATGCGCAATATCGATTAACTATCGTCGAGTCGACCCGCTACACTACATTAGTGTCAATTGAGCAGACGGTTCCGGCGGTAAGTTACTGGAGTTTACCGTCAATGACGGTACGCCTGTATCATGATGCGATGGTCGCTGAAGTGTGTTCGACTCAGCAGATCTTTCGCTTCAAAGCAAAGTATGATTATCCTAATAAAAAGTTGCATCAACGCGACGAAAAGCATCAAATTAATCAGTTCCTGGCGGACTGGCTGAGATACTGTTTAGCACATGGAGCGATGGCGATTCCGGTTTGTTAGCGTCGTGAAACCTAAGGACACCATTTGGAAAGCCTGTTAAATCTGCCTCTGGCTGGTGAGACCAGAGTCAGGATATTACAAATTACTGATACTCACCTGTTTGCTGAAAAACATGAAACGCTGTTAGGTATCAATACCTGGGAAAGCTACCAGGCCGTGCTGGATGCCATCCATGCCTCACAGCGTCCATGCGATCTTATAGTGGCAACAGGCGATCTGGCGCAGGACCATTCCGCCGCGGCCTATCAGCACTTTGCTGAAGGTATCGCGAGTTTTGCCGCGCCCTGCGTCTGGTTGCCGGGCAATCATGACTTCCAGCCGGCGATGTACAGCACGCTGCTGGAATCGGGTATTTCCCCGGCCAAGCGGGTCTTGCTGGGCGAGCACTGGCAAATCTTGCTGCTCGACAGCCAGGTGTTTGGCGTTCCCCACGGCGAGCTGAGCGACTTTCAGCTTGAGTGGCTGGAACAGAAGCTGGCGGAAGAGCCTGAGCGCCATACGCTGCTGCTGTTGCATCACCATCCGCTCCCTTCGGGTTGTAGCTGGTTGGATCAACACAGCCTGCGTAATGCCGGGGCTCTGGATCGCGCACTGGCCGCTTTTCCGCGCGTAAAGCATTTACTCTGCGGCCATATTCACCAGGAACTGGACCTCAACTGGAACGGGCGGCGGATGATGGCCACACCTTCGACCTGCGTACAATTTAAGCCGCATTGCGCCAATTTTACCCTGGACACCCTTTCTCCCGGCTGGCGCTGGCTGGAACTGCACGCCGACGGTACTTTGACCACCGAAGTTTGCCGCCTTAACGGCGTGAAATTTCACCCGGATATCGCTTCAGAAGGATACTGATGGCTACGCTCCTTTATCTGCATGGTTTTAACAGTTCACCGCGGTCGGCCAAAGCGACGGCGCTGAAGGACTGGCTGACGCAGACCTTTCCCGAGATTACGATGGTGGTGCCTGAGCTGCCCGCTTACCCAGCAGACGCGGCGGAGATGCTGGAAGCCATTGTGCTGGAACGCGGCGGGGAACCGCTGGGGGTGGTGGGGTCTTCGCTGGGAGGCTACTATGCCACCTGGCTGTCGCAGTGTTTTATGCTGCCGACTGTGGTGGTTAACCCGGCGGTGCGCCCGTTTGAACTGCTGAACAATTTCCTTGGCCCCAATGAGAATCCGTACACGGGGCAGCAATATGTGCTAGAGTCACGCCATATTTACGATCTCAAAGTCATGCAAATCGACCCGCTGGAAGCGCCTGATTTAATCTGGCTGTTGCAGCAAACGGGCGATGAAGTGCTTGATTACCGCCAGGCCGTTGCTTACTACGCCTCATGCCGGCAGACGGTAGAGGAGGGCGGCAATCACGCATTTGTCGGCTTTGAAGATCATTTCACTCAGATTATCGATTTTCTGGGTTTGCGTTAAGCATTCCTGGACTACCTACGAATACACACCATGACGCAATCTTCATATAACGCTGATGCCATTGAGGTACTCACCGGGCTAGAGCCGGTTCGCCGCCGTCCAGGGATGTACACTGACACAACACGTCCTAACCATCTCGGTCAGGAAGTTATTGATAACAGTGTGGATGAAGCACTGGCTGGCCATGCGAAACGCGTGGAGGTCATTCTTCATGCCGATCAATCGCTGGAAGTGATCGACGATGGCCGCGGGATGCCGGTTGATATCCATCCGGAAGAAGGGGTTCCGGCGGTTGAGCTGATCCTGTGCCGGCTGCATGCGGGCGGCAAATTCTCCAGCAAGAACTACCAGTTCTCGGGGGGGCTGCACGGGGTGGGTATTTCGGTGGTCAACGCCCTGTCGAAGCGCGTGGAAGTGAACGTCCGCCGCGATGGCCAGATCTACAGCATCGCCTTCGAGAATGGCGATAAAGTTGAAGATCTCCGCGTCACCGGCACCTGCGGTAAACGTAATACCGGAACCAGCGTGCATTTCTGGCCGGATGAGCATTTCTTTGATAGTCCGCGCTTTTCCGTCTCGCGCCTGACGCATGTGCTCAAAGCCAAAGCCGTACTCTGCCCTGGAGTCGAGATTGTCTTCCGTGACCAGGTAAACAACAGCGAACAGCGCTGGTGTTACCAGGACGGCCTGACTGACTACCTGTGCGAAGCGGTGAACGGCCTGCCGCTGCTGCCGGAAAAACCGTTCGTCGGCAACTTCTCCGGCGAAACCGAAGCGGTCGACTGGGCGCTGCTGTGGCTACCGGAAGGCGGGGAGCTGCTGACCGAAAGCTACGTTAACCTGATCCCGACCATGCAGGGCGGTACCCATGTTAACGGTCTGCGCCAGGGGCTGCTCGAAGCGATGCGCGAGTTCTGTGAATATCGCAATATCCTGCCGCGCGGCGTGAAGCTGTCTGCGGAAGATATCTGGGATCGCTGTGCCTACGTGCTGTCGGTGAAAATGCAGGATCCGCAGTTTGCCGGTCAGACGAAAGAGCGTCTCTCTTCGCGTCAGTGCGCGGCGTTTGTCTCCGGCGTGGTAAAAGATGCCTTTAGCCTGTGGCTGAACCAGAACGTTCAGGCCGCGGAGCTGCTTGCCGAAATGGCCATCTCCAGCGCCCAGCGCCGGATGCGCGCGGCGAAAAAGGTGGTGCGTAAAAAGCTGACCAGCGGTCCCGCGTTGCCGGGTAAGCTGGCGGACTGTACCGCTCAGGATCTGAACCGTACCGAGCTGTTTCTGGTGGAAGGGGACTCGGCGGGCGGTTCTGCCAAGCAGGCGCGCGACCGTGAATATCAGGCGATCATGCCGCTGAAGGGGAAAATCCTTAATACCTGGGAAGTCTCATCTGATGAAGTGCTGGCGTCGCAAGAGGTCCACGACATTTCGGTGGCGATCGGTATCGATCCGGACAGCGATGACTTAAGTCAGCTCCGCTACGGCAAGATTTGCATTCTCGCGGATGCGGACTCCGACGGCCTGCACATTGCTACGCTGCTGTGCGCGCTGTTTGTGAAGCACTTCCGCACGCTGGTGAAACACGGGCATGTTCACGTTGCGCTGCCGCCTTTGTACCGTATCGATCTCGGCAAAGAGGTTTACTACGCCCTGACGGAAGAAGAGAAAGCCGGCGTGCTGGAGCAGCTCAAACGGAAGAAGGGCAAACCGAACGTCCAGCGCTTTAAAGGGCTGGGCGAGATGAACCCGATGCAGCTGCGCGAAACCACGCTTGACCCGAATACCCGCCGCCTGGTGCAGCTGATTATCAGCGATGAGGATGAGCAGCAGACCACGGCGATGATGGATATGCTGTTAGCCAAGAAACGTTCGGAAGATCGTCGTAACTGGCTGCAGGAGAAAGGGGATATGGCGGATCTGGAAGCCTGACCTGTTGTTTAAGCAGAACTGGCATTTCGCCAGTTCTGACTCATTTCTTGTGTTTTTCTTCGTGCGCAGGCTTAAATGCCGGACTGCAGAATGCGGATACTGGTCTCCAGCACATCGCCTTTCACCGCTTCAGCGTAGGCTTTCATATGCGGTGTTTGCAGATGCGCTTCGAGATGGGCAACGCTTTCCCACTGTTCAACCATGACGATTGAATCCGGAGAGGTGCTCTGGAAACTCACGCCGGCGGCGTGGTCAACCAGCGGCGCATAGCCGTGGCAGCCCTCTTCCTGTAAAACGACCGGAACAAGTTTTGCAAACTGATCAAGTACCGCCTGGCGATGGTGTTGTCCCGGGCGTGTGCGAATTTCTGCGATCACTGTCAACATGATTAACTCAACTCCTTCTGTATGTAGATCTTTAGTTAACCAAAAATCTGCGCCAGATGCTTGCGATATTCTGCTATGTCACGCGGAACATCCGGCATTTTAATGACGTCGTTGGCGATAAAGGTCGGCAGAGGGGTCATGCCGAGGAACTGGTTGGCTTTATGGAACGGCAGATACACGCCGTCAACGCCCACGCCGTGGAAGAACTGATCTTTATCGGTGAAGGCATCCATCGGCGCGTTCCAGGTCAGGGAGAGCATGTACTGCTTGCCCTGAATCAGGCCGCCGGAACCGTATTTCTGACTGGCGTCGGAGCGGGTGCGCCCGTCGCTGGCATACAGCGAGCCGTGGCCTTCGGTGAAGACATCATCAATATATTTCTTCACGGTCCACGGCGCGCCCATCCACCAGCCCGGCATTTGCCAGATAACCACATCGGCCCAGAGGAAATTCTGCACTTCTTGTTGGACGTCGTAATCGCTTTCCGCACGGACGATTTTAACATCATGCCCGGCGTCGCGCAGATAGCCATCCGCGACCTCGGTCAGGGTGTCATTCAACTGGCCGTTTGAATGGGCGAATTTCTTCGCGCCGTTGATAATCAGGATGTTGCTCATTTTTTGCCCTTCAGGTTTCGAGTTTGTCACTGATTTTATCCCGCAAGGCGGGGCGGTAAAATGAGCAAAATGTGCAAAGTCTTTTGCGTTAATTGCAATAATGGCTACCAGCGCACGCGTGCCGTAAAACCGCCTGCGGGCGCGTTGCTGAAGTCTACCGTCATCCGGTGCAGCGCGGCAATGCGGCGGACGATTGATAAGCCCAGTCCGCTACCGGGCTCATCCTGGCCGGGAGGGCGATAGAAGCGCTCGCCGATACGCGCCAGCGCCTCGGGGCTGACGCCCGGGCCATTATCGCGAACGGAAAACTCACGGGCATCAAGAGTGATATCGACCTGGCTGCCGCGCGGGCTGTAGCGTACGGCGTTATCCAGCAGATTGCGCACCAGCAGACTCAGCAGCAGCGGCTGGCCCGGCAGCATGACCTGAGTTGCGTTCAGGTGCAGGCGAAGCTCAATGCCCGCCTGCTGCGCAGAGTGGTACATCTCCATGACCGAAGATTGCAGCAACTCATCGATGGCTATCGTATGCACATCATCAAGCTGCGCCAGAGAATCGAGGCGCGACAACGTTAAAAGCTGGTCTACCAGTCGGGTTGCGCGGTCAATTCCTTCATGCAGCTGCGCCAGCGCTTTCTCCCGCCCCTGCGGGTCGTCCATTGATAGCTGAGCGACTTCAGTCTGCACTTGCAGGGCTGCAAGCGGGCTGCGCAGCTCGTGTGCGGCATCGGAGGTAAACCGGCGCTCGCGTATCATGGTGTCATGCGTACGAGCAAACAGCTGATTCAGGGCATCGACCAGCGGCCGGACTTCACTGGGCACCTTGTCGACGTTAAGCGATTCCGCCGAGTCCGGCGCGCGCAGGCGCAGCGTTCTGGCCAGCTGTTTTAACGGCGCCAGCTCCCGGCTCAATAGCACAATCAGCAGCAGGAACATCAGCGGCAGCGCCACCAGCCAGGGGGTCAGCTGGGAGGTGACGATATCCAGCGCCATTTCCCGCCGGTAGTCCCACTCCTGACCCACGACAATACGGTAGCGGCCATCGCCGGTGGTTAGCTGCAGGAAGCGCCATTCATCATCATCGTTATTCAGATAGCCATCGCTGAAGCCTTCCCGACGATTCTGCCACGGGATGTCCTGACCATTCTCGCCGTCGTGAAGCAGGCGCTTGCCGTCGGCCGTGAAAATCGCGAACGCCAGCGCGTCGTCATCGAGGTGGCCGTGTTTGATCTTCTTTTTTGTCCGCACCGGCGCCGCGAGCGTATGCAGCTCGTCGAAATTCATGGCGCTTAGTCGGCGGGCAAACAGCAGCTGTTGGGTATCAAAGAGCTTATCCAGTTTTTCCGTGGTTTGTTGCCAGGCAAAAAAGCAGGCGATGCCCCAGGCCGCGCTGGTCAGCAGGAAAAACAGGAGCGTCAGGCGGACGCGCAGGCTAAGTCGTTTCATGCATCACCGAGGGTATAGCCGATACCGTGAACGGTACGAATAAATTCACTGCCGAGCTTGCGGCGCAGGTGATGAACGTGCACCTCGACCGCATTGCTGGAGACATCGTCATCCCAGGTATAAAGTTTCTCTTCAATGAGCTTGCGCGGCAGCACACGTCCGGCATTGCGCATCAGCAGCTCCAGCAAGGCGAACTCTTTTGGCTTCAGCGCCAGGTTGTCGCCGTTCACCGTTACGGTCAGACCAATGGGATCGAGCGCAACGTGGCCATGGCGCAGCTCGCTGCTGCTCTGGCCGTGGGTGCGACGAATCAGGGCCTCCAGACGGGCGGCAACTTCAATCAGCGCGAAAGGTTTACACAGATAGTCATCGGCGCCGAGGCGCAGCCCTTCAACCCGCTGGCTGAGCGCATCGCGGGCCGTGAGGATCAGTACCGGCTCGTGGCGGCCCTGATTACGCCATTCGCGCAGGATATCCAGCCCGTCGATGCCGGGCAGCGTCAGGTCGAGGATCGCCGCGTCATAGGGCGCCGTATAGAGCGCGGTTTTGCCCTCTTCGCCGCGGGTAAACCAGTCGATGCTGAAGCCCATTTTTGTCAGCCCGACTTTAATGCCATCGCCGATGAGCTTGTCGTCTTCCACCAGTAAAATGCGCATTGGCCGCTCCTGTGGCTGTCATGAATACGCGCAGTAAACCGCGTTGTGGCAGGCACTGTACAGGAATAAAATTTCTTTTTTCTGCTTAAGAAGTCGTTAAGTTTTGCCTGATGTAATCAGGGTCATATAACCAGACAAGGAGAACATCTTATGAAGAAAATGGCTGCAATGACCGCGATCGTCGCTTTAATTTCGATGCCGGTGCTGGCTGCTGAACAAGGTGGTTTTAACGGACCGGGTGCGACGCAAACCAGCCAGACGTCTACGCAAAAAGGCGGTTTTATTGGCCCGAGCGGGAGCGTAACGACGGTGGAAAACGCCAAATCCTTGCGGGATGACACCTGGGTGACCCTGCGCGGTAAAATCGTGCAGCGGATTTCCGACGATCTGTATAAATTCCAGGACGCTTCCGGGACGGTGAATGTGGATATTGACCATAAACGCTGGAACGGCCTGACCGTCACACCGCAGGACACCGTTGAGATCCAGGGGGAGGTCGACAAAGACTGGAACTCGGTCGAAATCGATGTGAAGCAGATTACTAAAGTCACCCCGTAAGCGCGACATCGCGCAAGATCGGTCAGGAATCGCTATCCTCGCTCTGCCAGAGTATGTCCGCAGGAGGAGACGATGAACGAGACCAGAACCAGCCCGGCGTATGCCGGGCGTTTTCAGCGCGTGTGTTTATACATTGAGCGTCATCTGGATGAGCCCCTGTCGCTGGAGACGCTGAGCGCGATCGCGCATTGCTCGCCGTATCACTTTCACCGGCAATTCACCGCCTGTAGCGGCGTACCGCTGTATCGCTATATCCAGTGGCTGCGTCTGCGCCGCGCCTGCTGGCGTCTGGCGTTCAGGCCGCAGGATAAAATCATCGATATTGCCCTTGATGCCGGGTTTCAGAATCCGGAATCGTTCAGTCGTGCCTTCCGTGCCGCGTTCGCTCAAAGCCCCAGTCAGTTCCGTCAACAGCCGGACTGGCAGGAGTGGCATCGACGCGTTCCGAAACATACGTTACAGGAGCAACATCCGATGGTGCTTAAAATAGTCCAGTTCCCTGAGACGCAGGTGGCGATGTTGCGCCACCGCGGCAGTCCTGATTTGGTCAATGCCACGGCGGCGCAGTTTATCGCCTGGCGCAAGGCGAGCGGGTTATCGCCGGTCGCCACCTGCGCGACCTGGGGCGTGTCGTGGGACGATCCCGCGACCACCCCCGCTGACGATTTCCGTTTTGATATCTGCGGGTCGGTCAATGAACCGATCGCGGAAAACGCCTTTGGCGTGGTGAATGGCACCATTCCGGGCGGGCGATGCGCAGTGGCGCGCCATCACGGCTCGCTGGATACGCTCGCGCAAAGTATCTGGTCTCTCTACCGCGACTGGCTACCGACGTCGGGTGAAACGCTACGCGATTTTCCGCTGTTTTTCCGTTACCTCAACTTCGTGCATGAAGTCGGCGAACACGAGCTACAGACCGATATTTATCTGCCGTTACGCTGATTAGCGCCAGCGGAATCCTCAGCCGATCTCACGGCCTGTGACTCAGGGCGTGAGATCGGGTATTATCGCGGGTAGTTTTGCCGCCCGCACGGTCGGTACGCAGATTGAGGATTCACGATTAATGAGCGATATGGCAGAGCGCCTTGCGCTGCATGAATTTACGGAAAATGCTTACCTGAACTATTCCATGTACGTCATCATGGACAGGGCGTTGCCGTTTATTGGCGATGGTCTGAAGCCGGTCCAGCGTCGCATCGTTTACGCGATGTCTGAGCTGGGGCTGAACGCCAGCGCGAAGTTCAAAAAGTCCGCCCGCACCGTGGGTGATGTGCTGGGTAAATACCACCCGCACGGCGATAGCGCCTGCTATGAAGCGATGGTGCTGATGGCGCAGCCCTTCTCCTACCGCTACCCGCTGGTGGACGGGCAGGGGAACTGGGGGGCGCCGGACGATCCTAAATCCTTCGCCGCGATGCGTTATACCGAATCCCGTTTGTCAAAGTATGCGGAACTGCTGCTGGGTGAACTGGGACAGGGAACCGTCGACTGGGTGCCGAACTTCGACGGGACGATGCAGGAGCCGAAAATGCTGCCTGCGCGTCTGCCGAACATCCTGCTGAACGGCACTACCGGCATCGCCGTCGGTATGGCAACCGATATTCCTCCGCACAACCTGCGTGAAGTGGCGCAGGCGGCGATTACCCTGATCGAAAAACCGCAGACCTCGCTCGACGAGCTGCTGGATATCGTTCACGGGCCAGACTACCCGACCGAAGCCGAAATCATTACTCCGCGCGCGGAGATCCGCAAAATCTACCAGAACGGTCGCGGTTCGGTGCGGATGCGCGCGGTATGGAAGAAAGAGGACGGTGCGGTAGTGATTACGGCGTTGCCGCATCAGGTTTCCGGCGCCCGCGTGCTGGAGCAAATCGCCGCTCAGATGCGCAACAAAAAGCTGCCGATGGTTGACGATCTGCGCGATGAGTCGGACCACGAAAACCCGACGCGCCTGGTGATCGTCCCGCGTTCGAATCGCGTGGATATGGAACAGGTGATGAATCATCTGTTCGCGACCACCGATCTTGAAAAAAGCTATCGCATCAACCTGAACATGATCGGCCTCGACAACCGTCCGGCGGTGAAAAACCTGCTGGAGATCCTCGCGGAGTGGCTGACCTTCCGCCGCGATACCGTGCGTCGCCGTCTGAACTACCGCCTGGAGAAAGTGCTCAAGCGCCTGCACATTCTCGAAGGCTTGCTGGTCGCGTTCCTTAATATCGATGAAGTGATTGAAATTATCCGCCACGAGGATGAGCCGAAGCCGGCCCTGATGTCGCGTTTTGGCATCAGCGAAACCCAGGCGGAAGCGATCCTCGAGCTGAAACTGCGCCACCTCGCCCGACTGGAAGAGATGAAGATCCGCGGCGAGCAGAGCGATCTGGAAAAAGAGCGCGATCAGCTGCAGGCGATTCTGGCCTCTGAACGGAAGATGAACAACCTGCTGAAGAAAGAGCTGCAGGCCGACGCCGAGACCTTTGGCGACGATCGTCGTTCACCGCTGCGCGAGCGCGAAGAAGCAAAAGCGATGAGCGAGCACGACATGCTGCCGTCTGAGCCGGTGACCATCGTGCTGTCGCAAATGGGCTGGGTGCGGAGCGCCAAAGGCCACGATATTGACGCGCAGGGTCTGAGCTATAAAGCGGGCGATAGCTGGAAAGCGTCGTCGAAAGGCAAGAGCAACCAGCCGGTGGTGTTTATTGATACCACCGGGCGTAGCTACGCCATCGATCCGATCACGCTGCCGTCGGCGCGCGGTCAGGGCGAGCCGATTACCAGCAAACTGACGCTACCGCCGGGCGCCAGCGTTGAACATATGCTGATGGAAAGCGACGATCGCAAGCTGCTGATGGCCTCCGACGCTGGCTACGGTTTCGTCTGTACCTTTAACGATCTGGTGGCGCGCAACCGCGCGGGCAAAACGCTGATTACGTTGCCGGATAACGCGCGCGTCATGACGCCGCTGGTGATCGAAGATGATGCTGACATGCTGCTGGCGATCACCTCTGCCGGGCGCATGCTGATGTTCCCGGTCAGCGACTTACCGCAGCTGTCAAAAGGTAAGGGGAATAAGATTATCAATATTCCGTCGGCGGAAGCGGCTTCCGGTCAGGATGGCCTGGCGCACTTGTTCGTGCTGCCGCCGCAGAGCACGCTGACTATCCACGTCGGGAAGCGCAAGATTAAACTGCGTCCGGAAGAGCTGCAAAAAGTCACCGGTGAACGCGGTCGTCGCGGCTCGCTGATGCGCGGACTGCAGAAAATCGATCGTGTGGAAATCGATTCGCCGCGTCGGGCCTCGTCGGCGGACGATAGCGAAGAGTAAGACGGGCATCCCCCTGCTGGCAGGCAGGGGATGCTAAAATTTGCCGCAAAATCGTTGTTTATTCAGGTGTTGCGATTAACAATAGGCGCAAAATCATTCAAAATACGTCGGGCGGTCAGCAAATGACACCCGACGCCTGCAATCTGCTAAACAGCGAGTCAGTACCCTATAGACGTGAGTGACGCTTAAACGCGATGACGAACGTGACAGGCGCGTCGTGCGCTGACGATGTACCGGGCGATATCGCCGTTCGCGCGCATACGAGCTGAAGTTTAACGGGTATTATTCTAAGCGGTTTGGGTTTTAGAGGTAGCTATGCTATTTATTTTTCGACTAATTGTTGTTGTTATTTACTGTATCTTCGTGTGCATATTTGGCTGTATTTACTGCTTGTTCAGCCCGCGTAATCCTAAACACGTTGCCACCTTCGGGCATCTGTTTGGCCGACTCTCTCCGCTGTTCGGCCTGAAGGTAGAAACGCGTAAGCCCGCTGATGCACAGAGCTATGGTAATGCTATCTACATCGCTAACCATCAGAACAACTATGATATGGTGACGGCGTCAAACATCGTACAGCCGCCGACCGTGACCGTGGGTAAAAAGAGTCTGGTGTGGATCCCGTTCTTTGGCCTGCTCTACTGGTTGACGGGGAACCTGCTGATTGACCGTAATAACCGGGCGAAAGCGCATGGCACTATCTCGCAGGTGGTTGATACGTTTAAAAAACGCAAAATCTCTTTCTGGATGTTCCCGGAAGGTACGCGTAGCCGCGGTCGCGGTTTGCTGCCCTTTAAAACCGGCGCTTTCCACGCGGCTATTGCCGCAGGCGTGCCGATTATTCCGGTATGCGTTTCCAATACATCGAATAAAATTAACCTCAATCGCCTGAACAATGGTCTGGTGATTGTCGAAATGCTGCCGCCGGTCGATACCAGCCAGTTTGGTAAAGAGGGCGTACGTGCGCTGGCAACGCACTGCCGCGAACTGATGGCGGCGAAGATTGAAGAGCTGGATCGCGAAGTTGCTGAGCGCGAAGCGGCGGCAAAGAAATAAACAGGAACTGCTGCGATAACGCGAGCGCAGGGCTAGCGGGAAACGAATTCCCTTTTTGATGAGTTAGTATTCCATGGAGTTAATATGTCACTCAGTCGGCGTCAGTTTATCCAGGCTTCAGGCGTAGCGCTGTGCGCGGGAGCCGTGCCGCTGAACGCACATGCCGCCGGCCAGCAGCCAGCCTTGCCGGTTCCGCCGTTGCTGGAATCCCGCCGCGGTCAGCCGCTGTTTTTAACTCTGCAGCGGGCGCACTGGTCATTTACCCCGGGAACGCGCGCCTCGGTATGGGGCGTGAACGGCCGCTACCTCGGGCCGACGATCCGCGTGTGGAATGGCGATGATGTTAAGCTCATTTACAGCAACCGACTGACGGAAAACGTCGCCATGACCATCCGGGGCCTGCAGGTTCCCGGTCCGCTGATTGGCGGCGCGGCGCGAATGATGTCGCCGAACGCCGACTGGGCGCCGGTGCTGCCGATTCGCCAGAGTGCCGCCACGCTGTGGTATCAGGCCAACACGCCAAACCATATGGCGAAACAGGTCTATAACGGCCTCGCCGGCATGTGGCTGGTGGAGGATGAGGTCAGTAAGAACCTGCCAATCCCTAATCACTACGGTGTGGATGACTTCCCGGTGATTATTCAGGACAAGCGACTGGATAATTTCGGTACCCCGGAATACAGCGAACCCGGCAGCGGCGGTTTTGTCGGCGATACGCTGTTGGTGAACGGCGTGCAGAGCCCGTATGTCGAAGTGTCGCGCGGCTGGGTGCGCCTGCGCCTGCTGAACGCCTCTAACTCCCGTCGCTATCAGCTGCAGATGAGCGATGGCCGGCTGATACACGTTATCTCCGGCGACCAGGGTTTTTTATCCGCCCCGGTTTCGCTGAAACAGCTGTCGCTGGCTCCCGGCGAGCGGCGAGAAATTCTGGTGAATATGACCAACGGCGATGAGGTGTCGATTACCTGCGGCGAAGCGGCAAGCATCGTTGACCGTATCCGTGGCTTCTTCGAACCGTCGAGCATTCTGATTTCTACTCTGTTATTAACGTTGCGTCCGACGGGCCTGCTGCCGCTGGTCACCGATAGTCTGCCGGTACGTCTGCTGCCGACGGAGTTCCTGTCCGGCACGCCGGTTCGCTCGCGGGATATCTCCCTCGGCGACGATCCGGGGATTAACGGCAATCTGTGGGATCCGCAGCGCATTGATATCACTGCCCAGCAGGGCACCTGGGAGCGCTGGACGGTGCGCGCCGATCGGCCGCAGTCGTTCCATATAGAAGGCGTGATGTTCCAGGTACGTAACGTGAACGGGTCCGCACCGTTCCCGGAGGACCGCGGCTGGAAAGATACCGTCTGGGTCGACGGACAGGTGGAGCTGCTGGTGTACTACGCGCAGCCTTCCTGGCCGCACTTCCCGTTCCAGTTCCTGAGCCAGACGCTGGAGCTGGCCGACCGTGGCTCAATTGGCCAGATGCTGGTTAACCCGGCACCGTAATGGCGGATACCCTGGCCGAATCGCGGTCAGGGTATCCGAAAATCTCCCTTCATTTCTTTCGTCGATCCGGCTTATAATCGCCGCCCTTTGATTATTTTTTTATCACTTTTCCCGGAAGCAATATGAGCGCGATATCCCTGATCCAACCGGATCGTGACCTTTTTTCCTGGCCGCAGTACTGGGCCGCCTGCTTTGGCCCGGCGCCATTTTTACCAATGTCACGCGAAGAGATGGATCAACTTGGCTGGGATAGCTGCGACATTATCCTGGTTACCGGCGATGCGTATGTCGACCATCCGAGCTTTGGGATGGCGATTTGCGGACGCATGCTGGAAGCGCAGGGATTCCGCGTCGGGATTATTTCTCAGCCTGACTGGAACAATAAAAATGACTTTATGCGCCTCGGCAAACCGAATCTGTTCTTCGGGGTCACCGCCGGCAATATGGACTCGATGATCAACCGCTACACCGCCGATCGTAAACTGCGCCACGATGATGCGTATACCGCGGGCAATGTCGCCGGTAAACGTCCTGACCGCGCCACGCTGGTTTATACCCAGCGCTGTAAAGAAGCGTGGAAGGATGTCCCGGTGATCCTCGGGGGGATCGAGGCCAGCCTGCGCCGTACCGCGCATTATGATTACTGGTCTGATACCGTGCGCCGTTCGGTGCTGGTGGATTCGAAGGCCGATATGCTGATGTTCGGCAATGGCGAACGTCCGCTGGTGGAAGTGGCGCATCGTCTGGCCGCCGGTGAGCCGATTAGCCACATTCGCGACGTGCGTAATACCGCCATTATGGTCAAAGAAGCGCTGCCGGGCTGGAGCGGCGTGGACTCTACCCGTCTGGATACGCCGGGTAAAATTGACCCCATCCCGCACCCGTATGGCGAAGACCTGCCGTGTGCGGATAACAACACCGTCGCACCGCCAAAACAAGAAGCCAAACGCGTCACCGTGCAACCGCCGCGTCCGAAGCCGTGGGAAAAAACCTACGTCCTGCTGCCTTCCTTTGAGAAGGTCAAAGGGGACAAGGTGCTGTACGCGCATGCGTCGCGTATTCTGCATCATGAGACCAACCCGGGCTGCGCGCGCGCGTTGATGCAAAAGCACGGCGAGCGTTATATCTGGGTTAACCCGCCGGCTATCCCGCTGTCGACGGAAGAGATGGACAGCGTGTTTGCGCTGCCGTATAAGCGCGTCCCGCACCCGGCATATGGCGACAGCCGTATTCCGGCTTACGAGATGATTCGTTTCTCGATAAACATTATGCGCGGCTGTTTCGGCGGCTGTTCTTTCTGCTCTATCACCGAGCATGAAGGCCGCATCATTCAGAGCCGTTCCGAAGATTCGATCATCAACGAAATCGAAGCGATTCGCGACACGGTTCCCGGCTTTACCGGTGTTATCTCCGATCTTGGCGGCCCGACGGCCAACATGTATATGCTGCGCTGCAAGTCGCCGCGCGCGGAACAAACCTGTCGCCGTTTATCCTGCGTCTATCCGGATATCTGCCCGCACATGGATACCAACCATGAGCCGACGATCAATCTCTATCGTCGCGCCCGCGATCTGAAAGGGATTAAAAAAATCCTTATCGCCTCAGGCGTGCGTTATGACATCGCCGTCGAGGATCCGCGCTATATCAAAGAGCTGGCGACTCACCATGTCGGCGGCTATCTGAAAATTGCTCCGGAACATACGGAAGAAGGCCCGCTGTCAAAAATGATGAAGCCGGGTATGGGAAGCTATGACCGTTTTAAAGAGCTGTTCGATACCTATTCGAAGCAGGCGGGCAAAGAGCAGTACCTGATTCCGTACTTTATCTCCGCGCACCCGGGTACGCGCGACGAAGATATGGTGAACCTGGCCCTGTGGCTGAAAAAACACCGTTTCCGTCTCGACCAGGTGCAGAACTTCTATCCGTCGCCGCTGGCCAACTCGACCACCATGTATTACACCGGCAAGAACCCGCTGGCTAAGATTGGCTATAAGAGTGAAGACGTTGTGGTGCCGAAAGGCGACAAACAGCGCCGTCTGCATAAAGCGCTGCTGCGTTACCACGATCCGGCGAACTGGCCGCTGATTCGTCAGGCGCTGGAGAGCATGGGTAAGAAGCATTTGATTGGATCGCGCCGCGACTGTCTGGTGCCTGCTCCGACGCTGGATGAGATGCGCGAAGCGCGTCGTCAGAACCGCAATACTCGCCCGGCGTTGACCAAGCATACGCCGATTACGCATCAGCGTTCGAACGGTGGGGAGACGGCGAGGAAGCCGATAAAACGCGGTAAGGTCGCCAGCCGTTAAGTTTGTCGGATGGCCCGGCGGCGCAGCGCTGACCGGGCCAGTAAAACGGTGAACCACCGGCCGGATCGGCATCCGCGCCATCCGGCCTTTTTATATGCTATCCGCCGAACTGATCCGGATCCGGTCCCAGACGTTTGTTCTGATCCAGTTTCGCCATCTCACCCAGTTCGTCTTTATCGAGACGGAAATCCCAGACGTTGAAGTTCTCCGCAATACGGGCCGGCGTCACGGATTTCGGAATCACCACCAGTCCGTTGTCCAGGTGCCAGCGGATAACAATCTGCGCGGGCGTTTTAGCGTATTTATCCGCCAGATGATGAATAATTTTCCGGTC
This sequence comes from Raoultella sp. T31, assembly GCF_002806725.1. Taxonomy (NCBI): domain Bacteria; kingdom Pseudomonadati; phylum Pseudomonadota; class Gammaproteobacteria; order Enterobacterales; family Enterobacteriaceae; genus Klebsiella; species Raoultella sp. T31. Next base: position 121,417 of record NZ_PIBO01000007.1, on the reverse strand, counting down.
GAAAACGCCTTCTCCTCCCTGCGCCAGCGGGCTCCAGGATTCCGTCTGAATTTTATGCGTAGCGTTCCAGGCATGAAGCTGACGTTGCTGGAGTAAAGGATGAAGCTCTACCTGGTTTATCACCGGCACGATGCCGGTTTCATCCAGCAGTCGCTGGAGATGATGCACCTGGAAGTTACAGACGCCGATGCTTTTGACCAGCCCCTCTTTTTGCAGCTCAACCATGCCTTTCCAGGCGTCAACATAGTGATCAATCGCCGGAACCGGCCAGTGCATAAGATAGAGATCGACGTAATCGAGCTGCAGTTTACGCAGGCTCTCTTGTAGCGCCTCACGAGGACGTTTTTGGTCGTCGTTCCACAGTTTCGTGGTAATAAACAGCTGATCGCGGGGGATGTCTGCGCTGCGTAACGCATTGCCGACACCGGTCTCATTTTGGTAGGCGGCGGCGGTGTCAAAAGAGCGATAACCGACTTCCAGCGCCTTATGAATGGCGGAGACGACTTCCTCGTTGCCTGCTTTCCACACGCCGAGACCCAGTTGTGGCATCAGGTTGCCGTCGTGCAGTTTTATAACGGTTGGATGTGTCATGCCTTCCTCCTGTTAATGAAACTCAGCGGTGTACATTCCGCTAAGGGGTAGCATTAAGTCTGGACGAAATAGCTAAAAACGGTAGTAAAACTGTTCTCCTTCCCGCAAGTTCACGGCAAGGAGAATAGAGAGGGAAAGGGAAACTTAGCGTGCCGCCTCGTAAATCCGGCGGCTGACCTCAAGGGTGATATCCTTATTTTCACCCAGCGCCGTCATGCCGTGCTCTTCCAGTTTAGCCAGTAACGCCGGAATGGAGCTACCGTCCAGACCGTAGTCGGAAAGACGGGTCGGTACGCCGAGCTGTTCGAAGAAGTGACGCGTCGCGGCGATCGCGGCATCGATACGTTCGTCTTCAGAACCCTCGGTAATATTCCAGACGCGGGTGGCATACTGCAGTAGCTTCGCGCGTTTAGTCTCGCGTTTCTCATTCCACAACACTGGCAGCACGATAGCCAGCGTCTGGGCATGGTCGAGGCCATGCATCGCGGTCAGTTCATGACCCAGCATATGCGTTGCCCAGTCCTGGGGAACACCGGCGCCGATCAGGCCGTTTAACGCCTGGGTCGCGGCCCACATGATATTGGCGCGAACGTCGTAATTTTCTGGGTCTTTCAGCGCTTTCGGGCCCTCTTCAATCAGGGTCAGCAGGATGCCTTCGGCAAAGCGATCCTGAATTTTGCCATCGACCGGATAGGTGACGTACTGTTCAACGGTATGGACAAATGCGTCAACAACGCCATTGGCCACCTGACGCGGCGGCAGGGTATAGGTGTAAACCGGATCGAGGATCGCAAACACCGGTTGCACATGAGAAGACATGAAGGCGCGTTTGTCGCCGGTGGTTTTACGCGAAACCACGGCGCCTTTATTGGATTCGGAGCCGGTTGCCGGCAGCGTCAGCACGGAGCCCATCGGGATCGCGCTTGTCACATGGCTGCCGTAGGTTTCGAGAATTTCCCACGGATCGACGTTTTCATCATAGTGCGCCGCCGCGGCGATGAATTTGGTGCCATCCAGTACCGAACCGCCGCCGACGGCGAGCAGGAAGGTGACGTTTTGTTCACGGGCGATTTTCACCGCCTTCATCAGCGTTTCGTAAGAGGGGTTTGGTTCAATCCCGCCAAACTCCAGAACGTCGAAGCCGTTCAGGGCGTTGAGGACCTGATCGAGCACGCCGGTTTTCTTCACGCTGCCGCCGCCGTAGGTCACCAGAATCCGGGCATCCGCCGGGATTTGAGCGCGCAGGTTGTCGATGGCACCTTTACCAAACAGGATGCGGGTTGGGGTATGTAGATCGAAATTATTCATTATTCGTGCCCTCAAAAAAAGAAAACTGCCGGCTGAGAGGAGGCCTCGGCCAGATGACGATCATTGTGGTCCCGTCGCCGGTTCCCCTCAATGCACATTCCTGCCGTTGTCTTGCCCATTTCTCCATCGGGCTGGAGAAAAGGCAGAAAGATGCGCACAATGCAGAGGTGAGAAAACGTCTGGAGAATTACCGAAAATGAACCGCGCCGAGATATGCCAGCTGCTGACGAAAAAGGTTAATGCACTGAAAGATAAAGAAGAAAATCTCAGCGTGCTGCTGCCCGATATTCGCCTGTTGTACGGCACGCAGCCGGGTACCCGCACGCCGGTAATGTACCAGCCAGGCATTGTTTTTCTCTTTTCAGGTCATAAAATTGGCTACATCAATGAGCGGACTTTCCGCTATGACACCAATGAATACCTGCTGTTGACGGTGCCGCTGCCGTTTGAGTGCGAGACCTTCGCGACGCCAGAGGTGCCGCTTGCGGGATTGCGCCTGAACGTGGATATTCTTCAGCTACAGGAGCTGTTGATGGACATTGGCGAGGACGCACTGTTTCAGCCCTCGATGGCCTCCAGCGGCATCAACTCGGCGGCGCTATCGGAGGAGATCCTGTGCGCGGCGGAAAGGCTGCTGGATGTGATGGAGCGGCCGCTGGATGCGCGTATTCTCGGCAAACAGATCATCCGCGAGATCCTCTATTACGTGCTCACCGGGCCATGCGGTGGGGCGCTGCTGGCGCTGGTCAGCCGACAAACCCACTTCAGCCTGATTAGCCGCGTCCTGAAGCGCATTGAAAGCCAGTACACCGAAAACCTCAGTGTCGATCAGCTGGCGGCGGAGGCCAACATGAGCGTCTCGGCGTTTCATCATAATTTCAAATCGGTGACCAGCACCTCACCGCTGCAGTACCTCAAAAGCTATCGCTTACATAAGGCGCGGATGCTGATGATTCATGACGGGATGAAAGCCAGCGCCGCGGCGATGCGCGTCGGCTACGAGAGCGCGTCGCAGTTTAGCCGTGAATTTAAACGCTATTTTGGTATGACGCCGGGAGAAGATGCGGCGCGGATCAGAACGATTCAGGGCATGTGACGGGAAATCAGTCCCGGGAAGGGCTGCTGCGCCACTCCCGGGAAGGCTCTGTCAGGCGTTACAGAATTTTTTCTTGATAACCACCACCAGGGTGCCCACCAGCCCGGCCACCAGCAGCGCGATCGGCAGAATCATCAGGCAGGTCATGACCTGGTCTTCATGTCGTTTCACGAACGGGATCATGCTGAGCGCATAGCCCAGACCGGTGACCACGCCCACCCACAGCAGCGCGCTGAGCCAGTTGAAGAACTGAAAGCGACGGTTGGAGAGTCCGGAAATGCCGGCCATCGTTGGCAGCAGGGTGCGCACGAAGGCGAGGAAACGACCGGCCAGCAGCGCCAGAAGACCATGTTTATCAAACATACAGGTCGCGCGCTGATGGTACTTCTGCGGCAGATGGGCGAGCCAGCCTTTGACGGTTTCGGTATTGCCGAGCCAGCGCCCTTGCAGATAGCTCAACCAGCAGCCGAGGCTGGCAGCGGCGGTAAGGATGGCAAGAGTCGGCACAAAATCCATGACGCCTTTGGCTATGAGCGCTCCGGCGAGCAGCAGCAGGCTGTCCCCGGGTAAAAATGAAGCGGGCAGCAGACCGTTTTCCAGAAACAATGTCATGAACATGACCAGATATACAACGCCCACGACCTGGGGGTTTGCCAACGCGGCAAAATCATGTTGCCACAGGGCGGCGACAATCTCTTGAATGACAACCATGGACTTTCCTAAGTGGTACCGTATTTTTGACTAGTGTACTCCTGAAGAGCCCCGAGCACCTTGATCTCGGGCGCAACAACAGCGGCCGCCTTACGTAAAACGTCCGCTATTGTTGCCACTCGCTGTCACTTTACACGATACGCGAGAAGCCTGCCGCTAAATCCGTCAACAGATCGTCAACATTTTCTAAACCGATATGGACGCGAATCAGCGTACCGCTGAAATCGACTTCAGCTTCCGGACGGATGGCGGCGATTTGTTCCGGCTGGTTAGCCAGAATCAGCGATTCAAAACCGCCCCAGGAGTAGGCCATGCTGAACAAGCTGAAGTTGTCGAGATACGCAGCAAGCTCGGCGTCGGTCAGGCGTTTATTGAGGACAAATGAGAACAGACCGCTGCTGCCGGTAAAATCGCGCTTCCAGAACTCATGACCCTTGCTGCCCGGTAGCGCCGGGTGGTTGACGCGCGCGACCTGCGGATGTTGCGCCAGCCATTCGGCGATACGCAGGCTGCTTTCATGATGCTGACGCAGGCGGACGCCAAGGGTGCGCAGGCCGCGGCTGGTCATATAGGCGGTATCCGCATCGACCATTTGCCCCATCAGGTAGGCATTTTCCCGCAGCTGATCCCAGCAGCGCGCGTTGGACACCGCGGTGCCGACCATTGCATCAGAGTGGCCAATCAGGTATTTCGTCCCGGCCTGAATGGAAATATCGACGCCGAAATCCAGCGCTTTAAACAGCACGCCGGCAGCCCAGGTGTTGTCGATCATGATAATCGCTTGCGGAGCAACGCGGCGGACGGCGGCAACAATTGCCGGAACGTCGTGAACTTCCATGGTGATAGAGCCGGGTGATTCCAGGAACACCACCCGGGTGTTCGGTTGAATCTGGCGGGCAATATCGGCGCCAGCTAGCGGATCGAACCAACTGGTGGTGACGCCGAGCTTCGCGAGGATTTTAGTGCAAAAGTCCTGGCTGGGCTCATACGCGGTGTTGGTCATCAGGACATGGTCGCCTTGTTCGACGAAGGCCAGAATGGTATTGGCAACGGCTGCGGCGCCGCAGGGAAACAGCGCGCATCCCGCGCCGCCTTCCAGTTCGCACATCGCTTCCTGTAACGAAAAGTGGGTCAATGTCCCGCGACGACCGTAAAACAGTTCGCCTTTTGCCCGGTTGCGGGTGGCGTGCTTTTTAGCTTCGACACTCTCGAACACCAGCGATGAAGCCCGCTGAATCACGCTGTTGACCGAGCCCTGAGTATATTTTTTGCTGCGCCCGGCATTGACCAGCGCGGTATCAAGATGTTTATCAGCCATGTTTTTTACCTGGTTTTATACGTCTGGACGTCTAAACTAGCACGAATGGCTCACCCTGTACCGGGGAATGGCCGATACGGGCAAAAATTTTGCGAAATCCGCGGTCGGCCACTTTTTTACTGCGTAAGCGCAAGGAATCTAAACGTGATTTGCTGCACAGTGTAAATACTAATGAGAACCACTATCAATTCGGGGCTTTTTTGATATGATTGTGCTCAGATTTTGTGATTGACGTCCTGGAGATTCAGCGTGGGTAATAATTTGATGCAGGCGGACCTGTCCGTTTGGGGTATGTATCATCATGCCGATATTGTCGTTAAGGTCGTGATGATTGGCCTGATTTTGGCGTCGGTAGTCACTTGGGCTATCTTTTTCGGCAAAGGTGCTGAAATCCTCTCCAGTAAGCGCCGCCTCAAGCGTGAACAGCAGCTGCTCGGCGATGCGCGTTCCCTCGATCAGGCCAGCGATATCGCAAACAGTTTCCACCCGAAAAGCTTAAGCACCCAGCTTATCAATGAAGCGCAGAACGAACTGGCGCTCTCTGAAGGCGTTGAAGATAACGAAGGGATTAAAGAACGTACCGGTTTCCGCCTTGAGCGTCGCGTAGCGTTCGTGGGTCGCTACATGGGGCGCGGCAACGGTTATCTGGCGACCATCGGGGCGATTTCCCCGTTCGTCGGCCTGTTTGGTACCGTCTGGGGTATCATGAACAGCTTTATCGGCATTGCGCAGACGCAGACCACTAACCTTGCGGTGGTGGCGCCGGGCATCGCGGAAGCGCTGCTGGCAACGGCCATCGGCCTGTTTGCGGCGATTCCAGCCGTGGTTATCTATAATATTTTTGCCCGCATGATCGGCAGCTACAAAGCGTCGCTCGGCGATGTCGCCGCGCAGGTGCTGCTGCTGCAAAGCCGTGATCTGGATCTGAGCGCCAGCGGCGTAAAACCGGTTCGTACCGCGCAAAAATTACGAGTAGGTTAATGCTTTATGGCAATGCATTTTAACGAAAACCCCGATGATAACGGCGAAATGCATGACATCAACGTCACGCCGTTTATCGACGTCATGCTGGTGCTGTTGATCATCTTTATGGTGGCGGCGCCGCTGGCGACCGTGGATGTGAAGGTCAACCTTCCGGCCTCCTCAAGTCAGCCACAGCCGCGTCCGGAAAAGCCGATTTATCTGTCGGTGAAAGCGGATAACAGCATGTTCCTCGGCAACGATCCGATCACCGAAGAGAGCATGATCGGCGCGCTGAATACGCTGACGGAAGGGAAGAAAGACACCACCGTCTTCTTCCGTGCGGATAAAACCGTGGACTATGAGACCATGATGAAGGTCATGGATACTCTGCACCAGGCGGGTTATCTGAAAATTGGTCTGGTGGGCGAAGAAAGCGTAAAAGCGAAATAACCCTCCCGACGACGTTCTCAGGCTGGCCATGTGCCAGCCTTTTTTATGCCCGATATTCAGCGGCGATATGGCGGGAGGTTGCAATCGCTGCGGCGGGTTGCGATATAATGACGGACTTTTGCTTAACTCACAGGATCTTATGGAACGCTTTCTGGAAAATGCTATGTATACCTCCCGCTGGTTATTGGCGCCGGTTTATTTTGGTCTATCGCTCGGGCTGATTGCGCTGTCGATCAAATTTTTTCAGGAGATTTTCCACATCCTGCCGCACATCTTCAGCGTGAGCGAGTCGGATCTGGTTCTGACGCTGCTGTCGCTGGTTGATATGACGCTGGTGGGCGGCCTGCTGGTGATGGTGATGTTCTCCGGCTACGAAAATTTTGTCTCCCAGCTGGATATCAATGAAGGTAAAGAAAAGCTCAGCTGGCTGGGCAAAATGGATGCCACTTCGCTGAAAAATAAAGTGGCGGCGTCCATTGTCGCCATCTCCTCTATCCATCTGCTGCGGGTGTTTATGGACGCGCAAAACGTACCGGACAACAAGCTGATGTGGTACGTCATTATCCATCTGACCTTTGTGCTGTCGGCGTTTGTGATGGGTTATCTCGATCGTCTGACCAAGGTTAAGCACTGAGACACCTGCCCGGCGGCGCAGCGCCGCCGGGTGAGTGACTTATTGATCCGACGAGGTTTGCCATAGATTGAGCTGGCCATCCGCGACGTGCTGGTCAATCTGCGCCAGCTCTTCTGCGCTAAACGTCAGATTATTCAGTGCCTGTACGTTCTCCTCCAGCTGCTGTGGGCGGCTGGCGCCAATCAGCACCGATGTGACCCGACTATCCTTCAGCAGCCAGCTCAGCGCCATTTGCGCCATACTCTGTCCGCGGCTGTGGGCCATCTCCTGCAGTAAGCGCAGGCTGTGCAGATTTGACTCACTGAGCATATTCTCCGTCAGGCCGCGCGCTCTTTTCCCTTCGTAGAACATCCGCGAACCTTCGGGGATCTGCTGTAGATATTTGCCGGTCAGCAGGCCCTGTGCCAGCGGCGTAAAGGCGATACAGCCGACGCCGTTCTCCTCCAGCGTATCCAGCAGTCCGCTGGTGTCGACCCAGCGGTTGAGCAGGTTATAAGACGGCTGGTGAATCAGTAGCGGGATCTTCCAGTCGCGCAAAAGCGCGGCCATTTGCCGCGTACGTTCCGGCGAATAGGAGGAGATGCCGACATACAAGGCTTTACCGCTCTGCACCGCCTGTGCCAGCGCCGCAGCGGTCTCTTCCATCGGCGTATTTTCATCGACGCGATGCGAATAGAAAATATCGACGTAATCCAGTCCCATCCGCTGCAGGCTCTGATCGAGGCTGGCGAGCAGATATTTTCGTGAACTACCGTTGCCATAGGGGCCTGGCCACATGGAATAGCCCGCTTTCGTCGCCACAATCAGCTCGTCGCGGTAGGCGGCGAAATCCTCGCGCAGCAGGCGGCCAAAATTCTCCTCCGCGCTGCCGGGCGGCGGCCCGTAGTTATTCGCCAGATCGAAATGGGTAATGCCCAGATCAAAGGCTTTGCGTAACAGGGCGCGTTGGTCATCCAGCGCGCGACCGTGACTAAAGTTGTGCCACAGTCCCAGCGACAAAAGGGGCAATTGCAGGCCGCTTTTACCGCAGTAGCGGTACTGCATGCGATCGTAGCGGGTGGGATCAGCTAACCAGGACATGCTCTCTCCTTATAAATTAAAACGTCGTTCCCATTTTAACTGGTATGGTACGCCAGCAGCGTTCGCTGGATCACAATGTGTAAGATTGCTGGCGTCACCGCGAGCTTCTGCTTTGCTTAAAGGGGGGGAATATCCGGAGAAGAGATGATGACGCGACTGACGGCGAAAGATTTTCCGCAAGATCTGCTGGAGTATTACGACTATTACGCGCACGGCAAAATCAGCAAGAGGGAATTTTTGCAACTGGCCGGAAAGTACGCCGTCGGCGGCATGACCGCCCTGGCGTTGTTTAACCTGCTGAAACCGAACTACGCGCTTGCCGGGCAGATCTCGTTTACCGACCCGGATATCCATGCGCAGTATATTCGCTATCCTTCGCCCGAGGGTCACGCCGAGGTGCGTGGTTATCTGGTGGTGCCGACGAAATCCAGCGTAAAACCGGCGTCGGTGATCGTCGTGCATGAGAATCGCGGACTGAATCCCTATATCGAAGATGTCGCCCGCCGGGTGGCCAAAGCCGGTTACATCGCGCTGGCACCGGATGGCCTGAGTTCGGTGGGCGGCTATCCCGGCAATGATGACGAAGGGCGCGAGCTTCAGCAGAAAGTCGATCCGCTGAAGCTGATGAACGACTTTTTTGCCGCCGTCGCCTTTATGGAAAAGCATCCGCAGGCGAGCGGAAAAGTGGGGATAACCGGGTTTTGTTACGGCGGCGGGGTTTGCAATGCCGCCGCCGTGGCGATCCCGGAGCTGGCCTGCGCGGTGCCGTTTTATGGCCGCCAGCCGCCGATCGCGGAGGTCGGGAAAATCCATGCCCCGCTGCTACTGCACTATGCGGAGCTGGATAAACCCATCACCGATGGCTGGCCCGCTTATGAACAGGCGCTGAAGGCGCAGCATAAAGTGTTCGAAGCCTATATCTATCCTCAGGTGAATCACGGTTTTCACAACGACTCCACGCCGCGCTACGACCGGGCTGCCGCCGAGCTTGCCTGGCAGCGAACGCTGGCGTGGTTTGCCAAATATCTCGGCTAAGAAGGGCGGAAATAGCGCTGGCACTCGCTCAAAAAATCGATATATAATTTTGTATATAACGACTAAGAGCCTATCCCAGTAGGCGTAGATTGTTGCAGCCAGTTTGGCCGCGGACAGCGCGGAACCACCGGAGCGTACACGCAGTACGTGAGGATGGTGAGCACTGCCCAGGGCCAAAATGGCAAATAAAATAGCCTAATGGGAAGGAGACAGCGATGGATAACCATTTCGGCAAAGGTTTAATGGCGGGGCTGAAGGCGTCTCAGGCTGAAAGCGCCAGCAACGCAGCCGGTTTTTGCGCGGATTATAAACGTGGCTTTGTCCTCGGTTATTCTCAGCGCATGTTTGAAAAAACCGGCGATCGCCAGCTTAGCGCCTGGGAGGCCGGGATCCTCACCCGCCGCTATGGCCTGGACAGAAACATGGTCATGGATTTCTTCAGGGAAGGACATTCCTGTATCGCGATGCGTTACTTTATGGCGGGATACCGGCTGGAAAGTTAACTACCGAAGGCCGAAGCCCCCGGTAGGTGAGAGGTTATGCCTGGCGCTTGTCTTCGGTCAGGGTATCAAAGTCGCTGGCGCTGTGGCGTTCGTGCAGCTGCTCGTTAAGCGGGCCGTTGGTCCGGTTGACGATTCGTCCGCGTTTGACTGCCGGACGATTGCCAATGTCCTGCGCCCAGCGCAGGACGTTTTTATAGCTGCCGGCGTCCAGGAATTCCGCGGCATTATACACTCCACCCAGCACGACATTGCCGTACCACGGCCAGATGGCCATATCGGCGATAGTGTACTCTTCCCCGGAAACATAGCGGTTGCGGGCGAGCTGTTTATCCAGCACGTCGAGCTGACGTTTGGCTTCCATCGTGAAGCGGTCGATCGCGTACTCGATTTTCACCGGCGCATAGTTAAAGAAGTGACCAAAACCGCCGCCGAGGAACGGGGCGGCGCCCTGTAACCAGAACAGCCAGTTCAGGGTCTCGGTCCGCCCTGCGGGATCTTTAGGCAGGAAGAAACCAAATTTTTCAGCGAGGTAAAGCAGAATGCTGCCGGACTCAAATACACGCGTCGGTGGAGTGGTCGAGTGGTCGCTCAGCGCGGGAATTTTTGAGTTGGGGTTCACCTCAACAAAACCGCTGGAGAACTGATCGCCTTCGCCAATGCGAATCAGCCAGGCATCGTATTCCGCGCCGCTCACGCCAAGCGCCAGCAGCTCTTCCAGCAGGATGGTCACCTTCTGGCCGTTGGGCGTGCCCAGGGAGTAAAGCTGCAGCGGATGTGAGCCAACCGGTAGCGTTTTTTCATGGGTGGCGCCGGAGACGGGACGGTTGATGTTGGCGAACGCGCCGCCGTTGTTTTGCTTCCACTCCCACACTTTAGGGGGTTGGTAGTTATTCTCTGACATGAGGACCTGCCTTTTTAGTGAGCCGTTGAGGGAGTGTAGCAGGAGATTCCAGGCAGGTTTAACAGTGTGAGGCTTATTGGCCCCGGTCAGCGTCGCGCAACCGGGGCGAGGAGGACTCAGGCCATAATCCGCGCGGCCCATACGCTGATATCGTCGCCGCTGCCGAGGTCCGGCTGCACCAGGCCGTTGACCATAAAGGTCGGCGAGACATGAATACCGTTCTGTCGCGCGTATTTGCAATGCCATTTAATCTCAGCCTGCAGCTCAGGGCGGGCAAAGGCCGTAGAGAGCAGAACCTGGCTGTAGTGCTCAATGCGCTGGATAATCTGCTGCGGCGTGGTCTCCATATTCGGCCCGCTGCAATGATCGGTAAATTCAAACTCTTCGCGATGGTCGGCGACCGCTTTTAACACTCTGTGCGCCTGCTCTCTGCCGTGCGGTAGCGTCGAGGCGGCAAGAACGCAGCGCACGATGACGCCGGAGAAAAGATGCCACGGCTGCGACTGCAGGCGAATCTTGATAGTCACATTATCCGCGCCGACTTCGTCCAGCAGATCGTCAAGCTTATTGAACGCCCGGACGGAAAACGGGCAGGTTGGCTCAAGGAATACCTCAAAAGTACGTGGGCCGTGGCCCCAGACCAGCGGTTGAGCCTGCAGATGCGGTTGTGCGCTCATAATCAACTCCTGACGTTGTCTCATTCTTCGTTATGGTTCCCTGCATCATCCAGGCGGTTGTCAGCGGCAATGCAACCTGAAGTATTACGGGGAGATATTACAACTAACGATATCACTTTTACCCAAAGGCGCCGGGTTATTTTCCCGCGGGGCACGATCGCTGAATCCAATGAGTGGTATCATCATTGCACCTCTGTCTGGTAAGTGCCTGCGGCAGGATAAGAAGAGGGAGTTTTGTTCCGCCAACTGCCCGGGCTGCATTAATTTGAGGTCAGGCTAATGAGCAAAGGATCGACAAGTAGTGATGCCCCTTTTGGTACATTGTTAGGCTACGCGCCGGGGGGCGTAGCAATTTATTCATCGAATTACAGCAGCTTAAATCCGCGCGACTATCCGGATGACGCCACGTTCCGCAGTTACATCGACAATGAGTATATGGGGCACAAATGGCAGTGCGTTGAATTTGCGCGCCGTTTTTTGTTCCTCACCTACGGTTTTGTCTTTACCGATGTCGGCATGGCCTATGAAATCTTCTCCCTGCGTTTTCTGCGTGAAGTGGTTAATGACAATATTTTGCCGCTACAGGCTTTTGCAAACGGCGCCCGCCGTCCGCCGATAGCCGGTTCGCTGCTGATTTGGCAGAAGGGCGGCGAGTTTAAGCATACCGGCCATGTCGCGGTGATTACGCAGCTGGTCGGCAATAAGGTCCGCATCGCCGAGCAAAACGTGATTCACGCGCCGCTGCCGCAGGGCCAGCAGTGGACTCGCGAATTAACGCTGGAAGTGAAAGATGGTTTCTACACCATCAAAGACACCTTTGCCGATACCGAAATATTAGGCTGGATGATTCAGACCGCCGATACCGAGCACAGTCTGCCGCAGCCGGTGCTGCCGGGCGAAGCGATGGCGATTCAGGGAGCGAGACTGCCGAATAAAGGCCAGTTCCGCGGTAACTGGCTGAACGAGAAAGATTCGCTGCAGAAAGCCTACGTGGCCGCCAATGGTCACTTCATCAATCAGGATCCCTATCAGTACTTCACCATTACCGAAAGCGCCGAGCAGGAGCTTATCAAAGCGACCAACGAGCTGCATTTGATGTACCTGCACGCCACCGATAAGGTGATGAAAGATGACAATCTGCTGGCGCTGTTTGATATCCCCAAAATTCTCTGGCCGCGCCTGCGTCTCTCATGGCAGCGACGCCGTCATCATATGATCACCGGCCGCATGGATTTCTGTATGGATGAGCGCGGGCTGAAGGTCTATGAATACAACGCCGACTCCGCTTCTTGTCATACCGAAGGCGGGCTGATCCTCGAACAGTGGCTGAAACAGGGCTATTACGGCAGTGGACACAACCCGGCGGAAAATCTGCTTGATGAGCTGGCGGGCGCCTGGAAACACAGTCACGCCCGTCCTTTCGTGCATATCATGCAGGACAAGGATCTGGAGGAGAACTACCACGCGCTGTTTATCCAGCGCTCGCTCACGCAGGCGGGGTTCGAAAGTAAGATCCTCTTTGGCCTTGATGAGCTGCACTGGGACGCCGCCGGGCAGCTGATCGACGGCGACGGGCGTCTGGTGAACTGCGTCTGGAAAACCTGGGCCTGGGAAACCGCCATCGAACAGGTGCGCGAAGTCAGCGCCGATGAGTACGCCGCCGTGCCGATCCGTACCGGGCATCCGCAAAACGCCGTGCGGTTGATCGATGTGCTGCTGCGCCCGGAAGTGCTGGTTTTCGAACCGCTGTGGACGGTGATCCCCGGTAACAAGGCCATTCTGCCGGTACTGTGGTCGCTGTTCCCCAACCACCGCTATCTGCTGGATACCGATTTTGTGATCAACGATGAGCTGGCGAAAACCGGCTATGCGGTGAAGCCTATCTCTGGCCGCTGCGGCAACAACATCGATTTGATTGGTCCGCAAGATGAAGTGCTGGATAAAACCAGCGGGCAGTTTGTCGATCGTAAAAATATTTACCAGCAGCTCTGGTGCCTGCCGAAGGTGGATGGTAAATACATTCAGGTGTGTACGTTTACCGTCGGCGGTAACTACGGCGGTACTTGTCTGCGCGGCGATGATTCGCTGGTGGTCAAAAAAGAGAGTGATATCGAACCGTTAATTGTGCTGAAAGACAGCGACGGCCGGTAGCCGGCAGCCCGGACAGCGCCGTAAACGACCTGTCCGGGCAACAAATCCTGCAAACACGCTAAGTCACAAAGAAAACAACAAGACAGAAAAGGAAAATAATATGCACGACAGGCGACTCGCCGCCCGCGCGGGTGAACTCAAGCCCTCCGCCGTCCGCGAACTTCTTAAGCACAGTAAACTGCCCGGCGTTATCTCCCTGGGCGGCGGGATTCCGGCTCCGGAGTTGTTTGATACCGAAGGCCTGAATCTGGCTGTGCAGCAGGTGATGAGCGGGCGCTTTAACGATGCATTTCAGTATGGTTTGACCGAAGGCTATCCGCCGTTGCGTCAGGCCGTAAGTGAACTGTGTCAGGCGCGCGGCGTTGACTGCCAGGCCAGCCATGTCTATATCACCTCCGGCTCTCAGCAATCGCTGGATATTGTGGCCCGCACGCTGCTCGATCCGGGCGATGCGATTGTGGTTGAGCGCCCGACCTACCTGGCGGCGCTGCAGGTATTCCAGCTGGCGCAGGCCAATATTCTCAGCGTCGATACCGACGATAACGGGATGCTGGTTGAACAGCTGGCCGACCTGCTGGAAACGACCCGCGTCAAAGCCGTTTATCTGGTGCCCACCTTCGGCAATCCCGGTGGAAAAACCCTGAGCGAAGATCGCCGTCGCCGCCTGGTGGCGCTGGCGAAACAGCATGATTTTGTCATTATCGAAGATGATCCCTATGGCGAAATCAGCTTTACCGATGAAGTCCGCCGTCCGCTGTATCAGCACGCGGTTGAGCTGGGCTGCGAAGATCAGGTGGTCTACACCTCCACTTTCTCCAAAATTCTCGCTCCGGGGATGCGTATCGGCTGGATTGTGATGCCGGACTGGCTGGCGCAGCAGACGGTGATCGTTAAGCAGGCGGCGGATCTGCATACCAATATGCTGTCGCAGGTGATCACGGCGGAGTATCTGGCGATGAATCGCCTGGATAACCAGATCGCGCTGATCCGTGAGGATTATCGTAAGAAGTGTGTGGCGCTGGCGGATGCGCTGGAGTCGCGTCTCGGGGAGCACATTGCCTTCAGCCGACCTAAAGGTGGGATGTTCCTGTGGGCTCGCTTCCGCTATTCGTTCGATACGATGGCGTGGATGAAGACAACGCTGGCAAACGGCGTGGTGTTTGTCCCCGGCGAAGCGTTTTATCACGATAATCCGGATACCCGTACGCTGCGTCTGTCCTACTCGACGGTCCCGGAAGAAGGGCTGATGACGGCCGTTGAACGTCTGGCGAAATCGCTGTAGCTGTCTATAAATCACTCCGCGCCGCCGGGCGGCACGGAGTGTTAATCTGGTTTAGTCGCTTTCGGCGATGCGGTCATCGAGCCAAATCAGCATCAGTGAGGAGAGAAACGCCGTGCCGAGTGTGCCAATAAATAGCCACATAAAGAATACCTCAGAGGTTTTTTATTATTTTTCTTTTTTTACCGGTGAGTGATTGTTTCTGTTGATCATCGTGACTTTAGTCGCGGACTGGGTGGTGGCGAGGGTGAAGAAATCATCAGCATCAATATCAAAATTCAGCACGATTTCCCTGTATTTCCCGCAGTGAATTAACTCTTTTGCTTCTTGCATACTACTGACTGTTATTGTCGGCATCGTCTTATCTCATGTGAAAAACTGGTTAGCAAAGTAAGAGCTTGTGCATGACAGATCAACTCTTTTTTATCGTCGCGGGCAAGAACGCTTTTCCTTACTATTTGAGTGGGAATACGAGGGCGGGACAGGGCGTCGCCCATTGCCGCCTGGCCCGCGAATACAAAAGAGACGTTAACGCTGCTTTGCGCTCATCAACTGGCGGCAGCGCGACTGATCCTCACGGATGCTGTCCTGCTCTTCCTGACTTAACTGTAGCCAGGTCTGGCGCATTCGCTCGCCAAGTGCCGGGATATAGTGGTTTTTGTGCAGCGCATAATCGGAATTGCCGCCTTCGACAATGTTTTCCATATCACGGAGAAACGCCCGGCTATCCTGGTGGTCGATGACGCAAAACACCGAGCGGTAGTAAGCCTCATCTTCTGCGCAATAGTGCGGCGTGCGCCACCAGACAAGCAGCGCGATCAGCGCCAGCAGCGGAATAACAAAAGGTAATTTCTTCAGCATCGATGGGGTCAGGAAGAGGAAACAGAGGGGATAGTGTACCTGCTGCGCAAACAGCATGTCATCCCGCAGGCATCGCTAAAAAATAAACAACAGTCGATCGTTGGGCTGCTTATGGGATATATCAACGCCGGTACTGGCTTTTAATACTGAATTTTATCGATGACGTAAAGTGATGTTAACGGTGCTTCATTAACGATAGCGAAAATAACGGAAAGTATCGGCTTCGCAGGCAATTCCGAATCGCCGCAACACTCCGTGCTGTCGTGCCAGGTGGGGGGGCCGTCTGGCTCGCCACAAGCGCATTGTTTGCATAGGAAAAAACGATTCTCTGGCGATATTTTTTATATGCCGAAGAACTTGCTATTTATTTTTCTTGAATAATTCGCCCTTTGACTCATTATATTTTTACCCGGTTTGCGGCGAAATATTTTTTTACCTTGTAGATTCAATGTGCTGCACTCTGCATCACTATTTTATTCTCAGGTTCTAAATTTATAATAATTTACCTGCTTGTTACGCTTTATTAACCTCGGTCCTGTGCAGTGGTTTATTCCTGGCGATTGAACGCCATTCGAAGGACACATTTATGACCGTAGAAGACACGAACATTGATACGTTGATTGTTGGCGGAGGTCAGGCCGGTATTGCCATGAGTGAGCATCTGACGGCGCTGGGGATCTCACATCTGGTTATCGAGAAAAACCGCATCGCTGAGGCCTGGCGAACCGGCCGTTGGGACTCGCTGGTGGCGAATGGTCCGGCGTGGCACGACCGTTTTCCGGGGATGGAGTTTAAGGGGGGCAATCCCGACAGTTTCATTCCTAAAGACGATGTCGCGGCATACTTTGAAGATTACGTCAGGGCCTTCAATCTGCCGGTGCGTACCGGCGTTGAAGTCAAAAGCGCAGTGCGCAACAGCGGACGCCCGGGTTTTACCATCGAGACCACGGAGGGCATCATTGAAGCCCAGCGTATTGTTGCCGCGACCGGACCGTTTCAAAAACCGGTCATTCCCGCGATTGCGCCGAAAGAGAGCGGCATTCATCAAATTCACTCCGCCCGATACTACAATCCGCAGCAGCTTCCTGAGGGCGCGGTGCTGGTTGTCGGCGCGGGCTCTTCCGGCGTGCAGATTGCTGACGAACTTCAGCGCGCTGGCCGCAAGGTCTATTTATCCGTCGGCGCGCACGATCGTCCCCCGCGCGCATACCGCAACCGGGATTTTTGCTGGTGGCTGGGGGTGCTGGGCATGTGGGATGCCCCCGCCAGCGCGCCGGGCAAAGAACATGTCACTATCGCCGTCAGCGGCGCCCATGGCGGGCACACCGTGGACTTCCGCGAGCTGGCGCACCGTGGCATCACCCTGGTCGGGCTGACGAAAGCCTTTGAATCCGGGACGGCGACCTTCCAGCCGGATCTGTGCGACAACATCCGCCGCGGGGATGAGAACTACCTGGCGCTGCTGGATGCCGCAGATGCCTACATTGCGGCCAATGGCCTGGATCTGCCGGAAGAACCTTCCGCCCGCGAGTTTTTACCTGACCCGCCGTGCATGACTTCACCGCTCCTCTCCCTGAACCTCGTGCAGGCGGGGATTACCACCATTATCTGGGCGACCGGCTACGCCGTGGATTACAGCTGGCTCAACGTGAAGGCTTTTAATGAGCAACATCGTCCGCAGCATCAACGCGGCGTCTCCAGCGAACCTGGGGTCTATTTCCTCGGATTGCCGTGGCTGTCGCGCCGGGGATCGACCTTCATCTGGGGCGTCTGGCATGACGCGAAACACATTGCCGACCATATTGCCACCCAGCGTAAGTACAGCCAGTACCAGGCTGCCGATCGGCGCTAAACACGCGCCATTAAACAGGATAAAAAAGATGCCAACACATACCCGTATTCGCATGTTTAATACCAAAGAGACCTACCCCAACCAGAGCCTGGATAACGATTTATGCCAGGCGGTTCGCGCCGGGAATACCGTCTACGTGCGCGGTCAGGTGGGAACGGATTTTGCCGGTAACCTGGTCGGTTTGGGCGACCCGCAGGCTCAGGCCGAGCAGGCGATGAAAAACGTCAAACAGCTGCTGGAGGAGGCCGGAAGCGACCTGTCGCACATCGTGAAAACCACCACCTATATCATTGACCCGCGTTATCGTGAGCCGGTGTATCAGGAAGTGGGTAAATGGCTGAAGGGGGTTTTCCCGATCTCCACGGGGCTGGTGATTTCAGCGCTGGCGCAGCCGCAATGGCTGATGGAGATCGACGTGATTGCCGTTATTCCCGATGATTTCGTGAAGTAAGGGGCGAGGATGACCTTTTCTATCGCAGCATATTGCCCGGAAAGCGGGCAGTTTGGTATTGCGCTCAGCTCCTCCAGCATTGCCGTCGGCGCCCGCTGTCCCTGGCTACAGGCCGGAGTGGGGGCGGTATCCAGTCAGAACATCACGTTACCGGCGCTGGGCCAGCTGGCGCTGGCGCAGCTGGAACAGGGTTTAGCGCCGGACATCGCGTTGCGCAGGGCGCTGGCGGAGGATGATTTCAGCCGCTACCGGCAGATTATCGCCATCGACGCCAACGGACAAACCGCCGCCTTCAGCGGCGATAAAACCCTCGGTATCTATCATGTCGCCGAAGGCGAGAACTGCATCGCCGCTGGCAATATGCTGGCCAGCACGGCGGTCATTGAGGCGATGGTGGCCGGTTTCCAGCACAGCGAAGGTGAAATGGCGCTGCGGCTACTGGCCGCGCTGCAGGCCGGTCTGGCCTGCGGCGGTGAGGCCGGCCCGGTTCACTCTGCGGCGGTGAAGGTCGTGGATGACTATTCGTGGCCGCTGGTGGATTTGCGCATTGACTGGAGCGAGGACGATCCCATTGGCGAACTGGCCGCGCTCTGGCAGGCCTATGAGCCGCAGATGCAGGCCTATATCACGCGCGCGCTCGACCCGCGGGAGGCCCCCAGTTACGGAGTTCCGGGCGATGAATAATGAGGTGCAGTCGATACTGGCAACGCTGCTGGCTTTTGATACCACCAGTCGCGAATCCAATCTCGAGATGATCGATTACATCAACCGCTTTCTTCGCGGTTTTGGCATTGCATCCCGGCTGTTCTACGATGATGACGGCAAAAAAGCCAATCTTTATGCCCGCCTGGGGCCGCCGGGCGCGGGGGGCGTGATGCTCTCCGGTCATACCGATGTGGTCCCGGTTGACGGCCAGCGCTGGACGGTCCCTCCTTTTGCGCTCACCCTGCGCGATGGTCTGTGCTATGGGCGCGGCAGCACCGACATGAAGGGCTTTATCGCCTGTGTGCTGGCCTCTGTTCCCGCCTTCCTCGCACAACCGTTAAGTATGCCTCTGCATCTGGCCTTTTCCTATGATGAGGAGGTGGGATGCCTCGGCGTCCGCAGTCTGGCGAATCATCTTAAGGCCTCGAAGGATAAGCCCGCCCTGTGCATTATCGGTGAGCCGACGGAGATGCGCCCGGTCTACGGTCATAAAGGCAAATTAGCCATGCGCTGCCATATTCACGGTAAGGCCTGCCATTCGGCCTATGCCCCCGATGGCGTGAACGCTATTGAGTATGCGGCGAAGCTGATTACCCGCTTAGGCGTGCTGGGTGAAAAGCTGGCGCTCAGACAGGACGCGCGCTTCGACCCGCCGTACAGTACCGTGCAGGTGGGGCTGATTACGGGCGGCGCGGCGCTCAATATTGTGCCTGAGCGCTGCCAGTTCGATTTTGAAATCCGCCATTTGCCGGACCTGTCGCTCGACGAGACGCTCAGCGGACTGCAGGCGTATGCCGAAGATGAACTGGTGCCGGCGATGCGCACGGTGGCGGCGGAGGCCACAATCCGTTTTCAGCCGCTCAGTCAGTATCCCGGCCTGCTGAGCGATCCGCAGTCGGCCTTTGCTGGCTGGCTGGCGCAATGGGCGGGCAATGATACCTTCTCCACCGTCGCCTTCGGCACTGAAGGCGGGCTGTTTGACGAAGCGGGCGTGGCAACGCTGATTTGCGGACCGGGAAGTATGGCGCAGGGACACAAGCCGGATGAATTTATTGCCCTGACTCAGTTGGAATGCTGTCTGGCGATGCTGGATAATCTGCGCCACTGGATGGCGGTCTCCTGAATCTTTTGCGCCCGGGGTCGGGCGCCTTGTCGCAAGCCTCTTTCCCTGCTATTTCGCGGGGGGAGCAGGCAATGTCTGAGCGGGCAGATACTGCCCGCACTCTTCGCGGTCAATAGCCGACGGTGTACACCCGTCCGCTCTGTATGCCTTCCACGCTGCGGCGATAGGCCTGGGCAACGGCGGCGGCGGGGACGCTGGAGAAACCGGGGAAGAAACCGTCATAAGCGGCGAGCGACTCCGTCAATACGCCAGGGCTTATCAGGTTGATGCGGATGCCACGCGGCAGTTCGCAGGCGGCGGCGCGGACAAAGCCCTCCAGCCCGGCATTCACCGTCGTGGCGTTGACGCCCTGGGCAATCGGCTCATGGGCCACGATGCCGCTGATAAGCGTAATCGAACCGCCATCATTGAGATAATGCTGCCCGGTAAGCGCCAGGCGCACTTGCCCCAGCAGCTTGTCCTGCAGGCCCTGGTTGAAATCGCGGTCCGTCATGGACGAAAGGGGGCCAAAGAACAGATTGCCGGTGGCCGAGACAATCGCATCGACCCGGCCGACTTTTGCAAAGAGAGCGTCGACGCTCGGCTGAGAGGTGATATCTACCTGAAGGTCGCCCTGAGTGCGACCGACGCGAATGACGTCATGTTGACGGTTCAGTTCTTCGGCGACGGCGCGCCCGACGGTACCGCTGGCACCAATAACGACAATTTTCATGACTGACTCCTGATCGGTTGTGAGCCTCTATTCTTTAATGAAACAGTTATCGGATAAACTGGCTAAAAGTTAGATGATTACTAACCAAGGGTTTGTAATATGGATAAGCTACGCGCAATGGAGACGTTTATTACCGCGGTGGAGTGCGGCAGTTTTACCGACGCGGCATCGCGACTGGAGATGTCGGCGGTCATGGTCGGTAAATATATCGCCCTGACGGAGCGAGAGCTTGGCACCCGCCTGCTTGAGCGCAACACCCGGCGCCAGAGCCTGACCGATGCCGGGCGAGTCTATTATGAAGAGGCCAAACGGGTACTTGAACAGGTCGCTATTGCCGAAAGCTCGGTCGAACGATTGCGACTGGCGCCGGCCGGAACGCTACGTATCAGCGCGCCGACCTCTTTTGGCGCCTGCGTGATTGCGCCGCTGACCGCTTCTTTTTTACAGGCGTGGCCGGATGTTCGCATCGAACTGGATCTGACTAACCGGATGATCGATCTCGTCGATGAGGGCTTTGATCTGGCGATTCGTATTGGCGATATTCACCACACCGATCTGGTGGCGAAATATCTCTGTCCTTATCGGATGGTGATTTGCGCCGCGCCCGCTTACCTGGCTCGTCACGGTACTCCAGTCGTACCGGCGGATTTGGTCGATCATCTTTGTCTGTCCCATACGGTATGGACGGCGCGCAATGAGTGGACATTGCCGGGCGCGCAAGACGCGGTGAGCTGGAAGCGCGATGCGATTTTGCGCTGCAATGATGGTTACGGCCTGCGCATGGCGGCGATAGCCGGAGCCGGGCTATTGCTGCAGCCGGAGGTCTTACTGAGCGAGGCGCTGGCCAGCGGCAAACTGGTGCGCGTGCTGGAGGCCTATACTCCCCACCCACGTCCGGTACATTTACTCTGGCGGCAGGATCTTCGTCCGCTGCCGAAGCTGACCCGCTTCGTAGAGCATGTGCTGAACGAGGGAAAGCGCTATTTATAAGCGACGGTTATCGGGTCGCTCTTTCGGGGCCTGGACGAAAGCTGGCGCGCCAGCAGGCTGGCTTCGTTTTTGAACTGGCCTGTATAGAAAGCTCCCGCTCATCCTGGTAAGATTCTGACGCCAGCATGGAAGGGTAGGGGATTTCCCCCGGAACGGCATATCTTTGGAGATAAGGTCTTAGCGCTGGCAGTTTGTTGGGGGACGTGCGAAGTCGTCTATCAATTGAATGTTGAGCGCTTAATATTTCCAGCATAAAGCTGATATTGGATCCTTTCACAGGAAAACGATGTATGAAGCCAAAACAAGCGGAAATTCTCCGCCATTCCATGTCTCTGTTCAACAAAGAGGGGTATCAGTCGCCAAGCATTGACCGGATTTCGGAGAATGCGGGCATCTCCAAAATGACGTTCTACCGCTACTATTCGGATAAAGAAGCGCTCATCCTCGCCATTTTACAGCTGAAAGAACTCGAGTTTATGCAGGATCTGCAGAATATTGTTGCGGATAAAGCCTCGGCGCGGGAGAAGCTGTTTGCCGTTTTTGAATACTATAACGACTGGTTTAAATGCGAAGATTTTCATGGCTGCATGTTCACCCGCGCGCTCTTCGAATATGGCGCTTCTTCCCAGGCTATCCGGGTGACCTGCTCGACGTTTAAATCGCGTCTCTACCAGTTTTTTTGCGACATTCTCGTGAGTGTATTGAAACCGGAGCCTGCGGAACGGGTGGCGATGATGATGGTCATGCTTATCGATGGCGCAATCGCCGCCCAACAGGCTGAGTCATCTGAGTGCCGGGAGATCCCCCCGGGAATGACGGCCTGGAGTGCGGCGAAAGCACTTATTTATTCCGAAGGCGGGACGCTCTGATCATCGCGCCATGCCAGGTATTTCAAGTGCGCGTAACGTCTCCAGCAGGCGATCGTAGTAATCGTTACAGGTTTGCAGGCGAAGCGCGGCGCCGAAGTACACTTCCTCCATCGCCGCGGGATGTCTTTTACCTGTCGGTACGATAACGTTATTCAGCCATCCGTCGGCGTGCCCGATATCAACCGTGATGTGTTCTGCATAATAATGCACATCGCGTTCTGTCATCCCAATACGCAGGCAACCTGCGACAAGTTTTTGATACTGGGGAGGATCGAGTAATTCTGTCATCGCCATCACGCCAAGCGATTTGTAGTAATGCTGCCGGTTCACCCCGCCAAGCATGAACGCGTTATAGCCAGCAAGTCCTTGCCAGTCATACAGATGGGTAAAATGATTATCGGGTAAGGCAATATCCCGACGCTTCAGTAAATCCTTATACAGATTGACGTGCGTGATTTCATGACTTCCCTGGCCTATCTCATCCCACAGATTCCGGGCAATTTCAGCGCGCGTTTCTGGCAGGGAACCGACAAGCCCCATGGCGACCAGATCGAAAAAAAGCAGATTCAGCGCGCTGTCGCTTTTGAAGAAATAATCTATTTGTGTTGCGGAAGCTGATGTTGCGAGAAAGTCAAACAGAGGGTGATGTGAGGCCGGGTGCATCTCACACAGCTTACGCAGTTCTGCAACAATATTCCCGGCGTTGAGAACCGGTTTATGGCAAACCATGTGTTTCTTTTCCGCCCGCAGCCATTCGGACTCGATGTAATTCCGGATCCTGGTGAGCAGGGGGTGAAACTGGTTTTTGGCGGCCATGGATAGCGGCTCAGCCAGCCAGGTCTGGTAAAGCTGGAAAAGCGCGCCGAGGGCAGATTTTTTCGCCTGTAGATCGCCCGCAGTAAACGCCCTGATGCAGGTGTTTTCCATCAAATACCAGACCTTTTCTGCAAGCTGCGGAGTGGCCGTCAGCGTCAGCGAAAGTTCGTCACTGTTGATGAGCCGGTCAATCATTTCATCCAGCGGCAGTTTGTCCATGTCGGAAGGATTATCGGAATGATGTTTGTTTCCGACGAGAGGATTTTCAGCTGTGCGCATTAATTTATCCTTGTAAAGCGCATGGTATATATACGTTATAGTACCGATAATGGTGCTGCAAGTTTATTTTATAACTGGCGGGTATTTTTTATAATTAATTGATTTTAATGGTATAACTTGTTTTGTTTCAATGATATTAAAAAATAGTTGATGTTATTAAAAATAAAACGTTACTATTTAGTACAGTTTGAAGTGATGCAAGGAATCAGCATGCCTTACCTGTTACTCACGCTGGCGGCCCTGTTCTGGGGAGGGAATTATGTCGTTGGACATATTCTCGTTCAGGGTGCGGATCCGATTCTCATGACGGAAGCAAGATGGGCGTTAACGGCGCTGCTGCTGCTGGTGCTCTATCATCGACAAATTCGCGAAAGTCAGCAACTGCTTCGCCAGAATGCCTCTACGCTGCTGATTTTAACGCTGTGCGGGCAGGTGAGTTTCCCTTTAACCCTCTATATTGGCCTGCAGTCGACCTCCGCGCTGAATGCGGCGATTTACATGTCAGCGACCCCCTGCATGGTGCTTATTATTAATCGTCTGATTTTCCACGATCGGGTATCGGCGCGTAACTGGTTGGGCGTGATCTTTAGCACCGCTGGCGTGCTGGTCCTCCTGCTGCACGGTAACCTGAGGCAATCAGCGGGGCTGAAAAGTTTTAGCCATGGCGATCTGTGGGCGATGGGATCGGCGTTGAGCTGGGCGTTGTATTGTTCGCTGTTGCGTAATAAGGATCGCCGCATACCTGCTAACGCTTTCGTTGCCGCCAGTTCATTTCTCGGCGCCCTGATTCTTCTTCCGGTGGTGACTTTCTGGCTGTGGCGACACCCGACGACCTCATTCGCCGCATACCACGATATCTATTTCCTCAGCGGACTAGCGTACCTGGTGATTTTTCCCTCGTGGCTGGCCTATCTGTTCTGGAACAAAGGCATCGCCGCCATTGGTGCAACGCGTGGTGAAATTTATACCCATATTATTCCGCTTTCTGGCGGCATATTAAGTATTCTTTTTTTGCATACCCAGCCACATCTTTATCACTTGCTGAGCACGCTGTTAATTTTGACTGGGATCGCCACCTGTTCACTGGCTAAAAAAGCCGCGGTGCATGCATAAATAGTAATGGAATGATTTAAACTCATAATTTAAGGACGAATTAGCGATGTTCAGGATGTACTTGTATCTTATTCTCGCCGCGGCGGTTTCCGCGCTGGCGACGGATATGATAGTGCCGGCATTACCGATATTACAAAATGCTTTCAATACTGATTATTCGACCATTCAGCTGACAATTAGCGGTTTTCTGGTGATATACGCCGGTAGCCAGTTATTATCAGGATTCATCGGCGAAAAACTGGGTAAATTACGGGTGTTGACGGCCAGTTTTTTACTTTTCCTCGCCGGAAGCATTCTTTGCTTTATGTCCGAAAGTTTAATGACGTTACTGGCTGGCAGAGCGTTACAGGCCGTAGGCGCGGGGGCCGGGCCGGTGCTTTCCAAAGCGATAGCAAAAGAGACGTTTTCCCCGCTGATCCTCAAGCGCGCGCTTTCCGATATCTCTTCGGCCAGTGCGGTTGTTCCTCTGATTGCGCCGCTGGTCGGGGCTTTGATTCTTGGGCATCTGAACTGGAACAGCCTGTTCCTTGTGATGGCCCTGTTTAGCGTCGTGACCCTGCTGTTGTCTCCGCGCGCCCTTGCGCGCCATGATGCGGTGGTGCTCCCCTCATCTTCCGGGTTTGTCACCCCGGCGTTTATCCAGGGGACGCTGCTGGTCTCACTTATCCTGAGTTCGCTGTTTTGCTATATCTCGCTGTCTCCGGCTATTTTTATGCAGCAGTTTGGTCTGAGTACGCTGAACTATTCTCTGCTTTTCTCAGCATCCGTACTGTTTTTTATCCTCGGAAATCAGATGGCGAAGTTCGAACGAATGATTAATCCGTGGGTATTGTTTATTGTTAATGCGTTGTCGGTTGTCCCTTTTATTCTTGGCAGCCATTCACTGCTCTTATGCATCGCCGGTGCGATGGTTTTTAACTTAAGCCTTGGCGCTTATTACCCGACCGCGAATTTTATCGCCCTGCAAATTAAAGGCACGAAGACAGGTATTGCGGCATCGGTTACCGGGTTTATTCAGACTGTGAGCGCCGGAGCCATTAGCTTTTTCGCCGTAAAACTAACGGATACCGGTATGGGCTTCGGCAGGACGCTCGGGGTAAGCACTTTATTGCTGGCGATTTTGTCTCTGCTGGTGGTCACTACACTTAAGGTCGCACAATGGAAAACGGGCAAAAAAGAGAACACAGAGGTCCCTGAAATATAAAGTCAGGGTCTTTTCTTCACATATTAATGAACTGGTAGTGGTAAAAAGGGAGGGCAAAGAAATCACCTATCGGTGATGGCAGAAAATGGGGGAGTTCATCTCTTGCTCGTATCCTGGACTCGCGACGCATGAAGCGCTGAAACAAGCGGTTGTCGATGATATCGACCGTTTTGGTATGCAGACGTCAGTCGCCATAACGCGGGAAGCAGTTCTGAGTCATCTTTTTGATATCAGAGGCTTCCATACCGCCAGACTTCGCTTTCCAGTTGTTCAGAGATACCGGCTTCACGGCAGACATCCTTAACGGTACGTCCGGCTTCGACGGACTTCAGAACGGCAATGATCAGGGGTTTGGTGAATCGGGCTTTAGTATGTCGGAAGATCTCTAAAAGTGAATGATTCGTTTTGCAGGGATACTGACAATTGCTGTGGACGACGGAACAGGTATGACGACCGACTGTAAAATGTGAAGGGCGGCAATGGTCGCCGGGTCTGTTTTCAGTGCTATAATAAGTGCATTAGGCCGTGTAATTTGCACGGTATTCATTGCAGGGGAGGGACCATGGCAGCGAAACAACGCAGCACACAGAGCGTGACCATGACGGTGGAACGCGCCTTACTGGCCCGGGCGCGTGAGGCAGGCATTAACCTGAGTGCGACCCTGACAGCCGCGTTAGATGCCGAGCTTCGGCACCATGAAGCGAAAAAATGGCAGGAAGAGAACAGGGAAGCCATTGAAGCACTAAATCGTTTCCATGATGAGCATGGCTGTTTCAGCGATGAATACAGGACATTTTAACCATGCAATTCACCGTATATGCGAATACTGGTAAAAGCACCGTTTACCCTCTGCTGCTCGATGTCACCAGCGATATTATTGGACAACTGAACCGCCGGATAGTGATCCCGCTGCTGCCGGTTGACAGGTATCCGGCAGGCCACCGCCCGGATCGCCTTGTTCCCTTCGTCAGTCTGACAGACGGCAGAGAATACGCGGTAATGACCCACGAGCTGGCAAGTATCCCGGTTCAGGCGCTGGGGGCGGTGTTCTGCGATGCTGCGCAGTACCGTTCGCAGGTAAAGGCTGCAATTGATTTTCTCATTGACGGCATTTAGCCGCGATTGCCGGGCACCTGCTTCAGTTCGGCTATCGTACGCAGAAGAAAAGCTTCACTGTTTTTTGCGCCGAACGGAACTGACACATTGTTCCTTATCACTGTTTTGAAACCGTCAAACGGTCTGATTAACGAGGCTTTGGTTTTTTCCTTTGTGGGTGGCTCCGCCAACCCGTATGGATGCGGCGCAACTGACGGAAGAAGGCTACTACAGCGTGTTTGGTAAGAGCGGTGCGCGTATCGAAATCCCTGGCTGTTCCCTGTGTATGGGTAACCAGGCGCGCGTGGCGGACGGTGCGACGGTGGTGTCCACTTCGACCCGTAACTTCCCGAACCGTTTAGGGACCGGCGCTAACGTTTATCTGGCCTCTGCGGAACTGGCCGCGGTCGCTTCCCTGCTCGGCAAACTGCCGACGCCGGAAGAGTACCAGACCTTCGTCGCGCAGGTGGATGAGACCGCGGCGGACACTTACCGTTATCTGAACTTCAACCAGCTTTCCCAGTACACAGAGAAGGCCGAAGGTGTGATTTTCCAGACGGTAGTGTAATCAGAAAGGAGTGGAAATAGTGCCAGGGGGGAGGGAAGGTGGCTGCCAGGTTGACCTGCATACTCAGACATCTACCAGAAGCCCAAAAGCAAAAACCCGCCTTGTGGGCGGGTTCTTTAAATAGTGGTGCCCGGACTCGGGATCATTCAGTTATCTATTAAGTTGAAATATATCGTGAATTTTAATCGGCCTTGTTGTCAAGACCCATGATTTGACCCGTTTTTTCATCGATAGATCAGAGTGATGGATCATAGATGATAAAAAATTCTCGGTTCGTTCCTTCGGTTCGGTTCCCTGTGACACTAATAAAGCGTAATGACATTAGCATTACGCTTGCTGTATGATTAATATCCAGAGAGTAGGTCGGAGGATAACATCATGCCAGTGACGAACAGCGTTTCTGTCAAACGTGAAACATTGAATTTACGCATCAAGCCAGCTGAACGCGACCTTATCGACCGTGCGGCGAAGGCTAGAGGGAAAAATCGCACTGATTTTGTTCTTGAGGCTGCCCGCGCCGCCGCAGAGGAAGCGTTGATCGATCAGCGCATCATCATGGCAGATCCCGATGCTTATCAGGAATTTCTCGCTCGTTTGGATCAGGCTCCTTCACCGAATGCTGCGCTGCGTAAAACCATGCAAACGCCTGCGCCGTGGGAACAGAAAAAATGATTTCCGCCCCTGAGCCACTCCACGCCGAACATGTACTATCTCCATTCTGTTGCGGCGTTGAGTCTATGGACAACTGGCTAAAACTACGCGCTATGAAAAATCAGGTCACTGGCGCATCACGAACTTTCGTTAGTTGCGATGATTCAAAAGTGTTGGCGTATTACTCATTGGCTTCCAGTGCAGTGGCAACGAATGCCGCCCCCGGACGCTTTCGCCGCAATATGCCCGATCCGATCCCGGTAGTCGTGCTGGGACGTCTGGCGGTAGATAAATCATTGCATGGTCAGGGCATTGGTCGGGCGTTGGTGCGTGATGCGGGGTTGCGGGTGATTCAGGTGGCGGATACTATCGGTATCCGAGGGATGTTGGTTCATGCGCTGTCTGATGAAATGCGGGAATTTTACCTGCGTGTCGGGTTTGAGCCTTCACCGATTGACTCGATGATGCTGGTGGTGACGTTGGGGGATTTGGTGGGGAGTTTATCCATTTGAAATTGATGTTGTGCAAGTGAATATCGAAAAATGAATGCTCCGGTTTGCCGGGATACTGACAGTACCAATACCAAAAGAACCAACGGACAAAGCATAAATAGCTGCAGGCATTCCTGATGCGCGGGATACGGCTGTATTCATATGAAACTTTATCTCCCGCCAGAAAGGCGGGAGAATTTATTGCGGGATATTATTTGTCGATTAAATTGAAATCACCCTGGTTATATCTTAACCCGTGAACATTGTCAGGAGTGAATATATAGTCAATGGTTTTAATATCATCGCTGGAAATGTTCAGGCTGAGCGCGCCAGCATTATCCTGCAAATGCTCAATTTTCCGCGCGCCAGGAATGGGAACAATATCATCCCCCTTGCTCATCACCCAGGCGAGGGCCAGTTGTGCCAGGGTACAGCGGTATTTACCCGCGACATCCTGCAGTTGGCTGAGCAATTGTTGGTTTTTCTGCATAGCTTCTTTCTGGAAGCGAGGAAGATTGCGACGAAAATCATCATCGGCGAAGCCTGATTGATCCGTAATTTTCCCGGTCAAAAATCCACGGCCTAATGGGCTATATGGCACAAATCCAACTCCTGACTCGCGGCAGGCTTTGATAATGCTTTCTTCCGGCTCGCGAGTCCAGAGAGAATATTCTGTCTGGACTGCGGTGATCGGATGAATTTTGCAGGCCCGGCGTAAAGTATCGGCAGAAACCTCAGAAAGTCCGATGTGGCGAATTTTCCCTTCCTTGATGAGTTCAGCCATAGTCCCGACAACATCTTCAACGGGTACAGTTGGGTCAACACGGTGCTGGTAAAGTAAATCAATAGCCTCGATATTGAGACGTTTAAGTGAGCCTTCTACCGCTTGGCGAATATGTTCGGGACGACTGTCAACGCCAGCCATACGCTCAAGCCCTTGCCCGGCTGGAAGGATGCGGAAACCAAATTTAGACGCAATCTGTACCTTATCGCGAATTCCTTTGATGGCTTTCCCGACCAGCACTTCGTTATCAAAGGGGCCATAAACTTCTGCGGTATCAAGGAAGGTGACACCCAAATCAACCGCCGTGTGGATGGTGTTAATAGCCTGCGATTCTTCGGCGCCACCATAGGCAAAGCTCATCCCCATACATCCAAGACCTAATGCAGAAACCTGGAAGTTATCCTTTCCTAGATAACGTGTTTTCACCTTATTTTCCTCGTGTGTAAAATGTTATTAAATATATACTTCCATTTTATATTTATAACAATTAATATATCTCTAATGCAGTGTTTTATGGAATTTAACAATGAAAAACATCCCCGATTTGCAACTTATTGAAATGCTAATTCTTATTGTGAAACACGGGAGTTTTCGTAAAGCAGCAAAAGAGTTGAATGTTTCACCACCCACTTTAACGATTGCAATAAATAACCTTGAGGAAAAACTGGGTGTCAGACTTTTAAATCGTTCGACCCGGAGTCTTTCGTTGACTGCTGTCGGTGATGAGTTTCTTAATGACGTTACTCCAGTCTTAAATGATTACCGGCGCGTCATTGATAATCT
Organism: Raoultella sp. T31; assembly: GCF_002806725.1. NCBI lineage: Bacteria > Pseudomonadati > Pseudomonadota > Gammaproteobacteria > Enterobacterales > Enterobacteriaceae > Klebsiella > Raoultella sp. T31. The sequence continues at coordinate 91,373 of NZ_PIBO01000007.1, read as the reverse complement.
TAATTATCACAGGGCAAAACCGGAAGGCGTGGTAAGAGTAAACCTGCCACGAGTTGTGCTTGATCTCTTCTTTCAACGCTACTTCGTTAAGTTCAAAAATGAATATCCAGATATTAAACTTGAGCTATTCGCAACCGACAGGAAAGTCAATATTATAGACTCAGGTTTCGATGCAGGTATACGCTATACGCAAGATGTTCCTAAAGATATGATTGCGATTCCATTTGGAGAAAAACTCTCTCTTATTCCAGTAGCAAGCCCGGATTTCATAAAAGAAGCAGGCGAACCCTCTTCACCAAAGGAACTCGTTAATTTCAGGTGTATTAATCGCTGCTTTCCTGGTGGGGAGCTATATCGTTGGGAATTTATCAGTCCTCAGGGAGATACCACGGAAGTTTCTGTTAAAGGTGATCTGGTTATTGATTCCGATGTGGCAATGATCCAGGCTGCGGAATCCGGGTTAGGAATTGCATTTGTTTATGAAAATCTTGTTATGGAGAAAATTAAAGAATGCAGACTTATCAGGTTACTGTCTGATTTTAATTATCCTGCGGATAATTTCAATATTTACTACCCAAGCCGTAAGCATATCCCGGTGCCATTGCGAACATTCATAACATGGGTGATGTCGATGAATAAAAATGCGTTACAGTAATTTTATTTCAAAGTACTGGTAAAATACTGTAATGCACAGTAAGGCGTAACATAAGAATAGTGGTGCCCGGACTCGGGCTAACGCCGCAGGCGTTGAACAGCGCGCCTGTCGCGCTGGCCCCGAAGAGGTGAGCGGCTCGCCGGTCGGCGAATGTCGTACATCGGCGCGGTCAGGATTCAAATATGGCTTCACTGAGCTTGGAAGAGCTTGAACAACACTACCAGCGGCGGGAGAACGCGTAGAATGTATTCTCCTGATGAACTGCGAGAAAAGCTTGCCCGGCAGCATAATATCCAGACGATTAACCATCTGGTGAAGGGGCCCTTTGTGTTCAAGCGCCATGCCGACAATGCACCAGACCATCATTTCAAGCGGGAGCAGCGGTCAGGCCATAACCCTCTCGTATTGCTGTACATAACAATAAATGCCTTTGAGAGGCTTGAGCGGAGTGCGGTGAAAGTCACACGCTCCGTTCTTAGGAGTACACAGTCAGGCAACTGGCTGTGCTTATCCGACGTGACGGGTAAAAAATAATCTAATTTTAACTTGACATGTTATCTAAGCATTAGATAACTTATGTAGTTAGGTATCTAACTAGTTTGCTAATAGAGAACATTAATGTGAAGCTGGAAAAAAAATATAGCTCGCTAATAAATATAATAAAGAAGCATGGAATAGTTGATTTAACAGCAGTAAAAGCTTGCTTTAGCCTGCTTTCCGCAGGTGATCGAATCGATAGAGAGTGTGCCGAACGCTTAGGAATTTATCAGCTTTCTGAAAGCCGTTTTATGATATTAACACTACTATTTGATCATGAAATATTATCACCTTTAGAGATGGCGAAACTAACTGGGGTTACCAAACCGACTATTACGTCATTGATCACATCATTGGAAAAAGATGGCCTGATAAAAAGAAGTAGTGTGCCTTCTGATGGCCGAAAACTTGAAATCACACTGACCGAGGAAGGGCGAGAGTTAATACAGAAATTATTTATGGAGCATAGCCAATGGATAGCTAACATAACAAGAAATTTGACAGATATGGAAATGGAGGCGTTAGTTCAAATTCTAGATAAAATGTTCCAGAATTCCTCTGGTAAATAAATAATTTTAAATCCTAAGGATAGCTAGTATGTATCAGGACAGGAAGCGCCAACAACTTGCATCACAACTCAAAAAATTAGTTAATCCTGAAGAGAACTTAAAAATAAAATTCGCTTCTACATCAGATGAGTTTATTGAAGCAATGCAGCTTATACATAAGGTGTATGTCAGAAAAGGGCTCGTTACAAGTGACAAGAAGAAGCCTTACTTCTCACCCCATCTGATCTTACCAAATAACAGACTAGTTATTGCGATAAAAAAAGATCGTATAATCGGAACAATATCGTTAATTGAAGACTCACCTATCGGGGTCCCGATGGACAATGTCCATTTAGTTGAAACTACATCCTTGCGTCAGAAAAATATCAAATTTGCTGAAATAGGCTCGTTCGCCATTGCTCCTGAGTATCAACATCATGGAATAACATTTTTGTTATACAAAGCAATATTTCTATATGTCTGTTCGCATAGAAATATTGAATCAATACTTATTGCGGTTCATCCAAGAGTTGCCGAAGTTTACAAAAAATTATTTAAATTTGAACAAATAGGTATGATTCAGGAATACTCAACACTCAATAATGCGAAGTCTATACCTTTAAGGCTAAATACTGTCGATACAATAGAAGCTATAGCAAAGAATAATGTATTTAGAGAAGATGGCCACAGTACCAGTATAGAGTATCTTCTCAATCAACATGATGAAACCTATCATCATTGTAATATTGAAAATCGCAACAATGATTTAAGTTATCTTCCTGTATGGCGAGAGTCACATATTAAGAAATATTTTGAAGAATGTAGTGTTAATATCAAAAACCTGCCAGAAAAACAAAGAGAGATTATTGGTTGGCTATACCCTACACTCAACTAATAAAGGATTAACACAATGCTTATTAATTTACTTCCTTGTGTAGCAAGGGAGCTATTTCTTCGCCCAAATTTTTTACGAGAACCAGAACCTGAAATGTTAATGGAAGATCATTTTGGTGCTGCTGCCTATGATTATGAAGGGAAAGAGGGGGTACTCTTAGGTGTGTATTATTATCATATAATCCAAATGTGTGGTCTAATCAAAGCAAACCATACGATAGTCGATCTCGGGTGTGGTCCCTGCAATTTACTTTGTATTCTGGCGCAACTTAATCCAGAAAGTCGATTTATTGGTATCGATTTATCTGAAGAGATGCTTGCGCTAGCGCATGAAAATATTAAAAAAAGAAACATTAACAATATAAAACTAATAAAACAAGATATCACCAATATTGAAGAGTTAGATAATGAGAGTATAGATGTTGTTGTTTCATCAATGGCAATACATCACCTGCCAAATAAAGAATTACTTACTCGTCTTTTTATTGAAATTAGCAGGATATTGAAACCTGAAAAGCGCCTCTATCTATACGATTTCGGAAAAGCTAAAAGGACTGAAACAATTGATTTCTTTTTGAACACGGTAGCAAACGATTTCGTTAAAGAAGATTATAGAAACTCGTTAAAGGCAGCATTTGAGCTTGAGGATTTCAAATATTTAACGCAACGATATTTAGGGGATAAGGCGGAAGTCTTCTCTACGCTGCTTGTACCAATGATCATTGTTATAAAAAGCGCTTCGCATACACTTACTTATGACCAGACAAGACAATTAAAATTAATGATAAAACAGCTTAATACTCAGCAGAGAAATGATTTTAACATGCTTAAGCTCTTTCTGCGCATGGGCGGAATACGGAGTCTGCTATGACAGAAAAGTCGGAACAACTTGAAATAGTACTTAGGACTATTCTACCTGAACACTGCATAATATCTGATCGTAGAGCAGTAGAGCCTTTTACTGCTGATACGTCATCTAATACTCAAGAAGTAAGCCTGGTAGTGCGCCCGGATAATAAAGAGCAAGTTCAGCAACTCGTTATCCTGGCAAACAGGATTAATTTTCCACTTTATCCAGTAAGCACTGGCCACAATTGGGGTTACGGCACAAGCCAGCCTTCACAGAAGGGATGTATTCTGGTGCTTTTAGATAGGCTAAAGCAGATAGCTCTTGATGACAATCTTAGCCTACTGACTATTGAGCCAGGCGTTACACAAGTGGATTTATATAACTATTTCCAGTCTCGGGGCCTTGAGTATATGGTGCCGACAACTGGAGCTGGCCCTAACTGTAGTATTGTCGGAAACGCACTTGAAAGAGGGTATGGCATCACGCCGATAGCCGATCATTTCGCAGCGGTAACAGGGTTAGAAGCAATTTTACCTAATGGCGAAATTTATCGTTCTCCACTAGTCGAGCACGGTATTCCTCCTTTATTAAAATGGGGCATTGGCCCTTATCTGGATGGTATATTTAGCCAGAGCAATATGGGTATAGTAACATCAATGACGCTGGTTGTGGAAAAGAAACCACAATTAATACAGATGGTTGTAGCTCACGTTAAATACGAGAAACTCACCCAGGCAATAGCTTCTATTCGAACTGTGTTAGAGAAAGCGAGAGGGAATATCGGTGGAATAAACGTAATGAATGCCGAGCGGATAGCAATCATGAGTGAGGATGCCAGTCAGGATGCAAAACACGTCGTGAGACGAGGCTGCAATTCACAATGGTTGATCGTTGGCACTATTTACGGCACTAAGCAACATGCAAAGGCAACGAGAGTTCTAATTAAAAGAGAACTTGCGCCAGTTAGTAGAAAAATACTATTTATAACGTCTGGAAGTGCGGAGTTTGCACGTAAAACTTCATTTTTCATTCCTGGCATATTTAGAAAGCTTAAACAAAGCATGAGTGGACTTCCAGAAGTTTTAGGATTGTTTTCTGGTGTACCTTCTGATATTTCCCTACGTCTCGCTTATTATAAAAATCGCAACCAGGAGAAACGTGGTAACTTAAACCCAGCCATCGATAAATGTGGTTTGCTGTGGTATTCACCACTTGTGCCGATGAGATCTGCTGACTTTGAGAAGTACATTGACTTCATCTATACCATCTGTAAAAAGTATGATATCGAACCTGCTATTACGTTGACATCACTATCAGCAAATGTTTTTGATAGCACGCTACCGCTTGTTTTTTCGCCAGGAACGTCAGATGAGCAACGCGCCTTTGATTGTTATCGTGAATTACTCAGCTCAGGGCAACGCTTGGGTTTTACACCTTACCGACTGCATTCTGCATTTATGCATACACATTTTACCAGGAATACTACCCATACTACTTTTGCCCGGCAAATAAAGAATACAATTGATCCTAAAAACATTATGTCTCCGGGAAGGTATGAATAATGGAGCGAATCGAAAGTTTAAATAATGGGATTGCGGCTACGACAAATTTAAGTGAGTGTTTAAAAATAGATCAGGAATATTTATTTAAAGTCGTTATAAGCCCCTTATGCAGCCAAAGTCTGCTAAATAAAATGATGACGACGATTGCCGATAGTCAGCCATCAGGCATTCTGCCCAGAATGCGAGTGACAGGAAAGGTACTTGCTGAAACATTTGGCACAACTAATACAGTGCAAAACGTTTATTCCGTATTATCGCAGCACGTCGCTGATACTGTCAGAGGATGGGCCTGTTTTATTCTACCTCAGCAACTACCAGAACTTTCACTACCAGAGCTGCTTACAAAAATCCAACCTCATGCTAAAGATGCTCATTTTGGCGTTAGAGAGTGGGTTTGGATGGCTGCCAGAGGAAAACTGGAATTAGATCTGGCTTATTCAATAGAACTTCTTTCTCCCTGGGTGGTTGACCCGCACCCTTTTATTCGTCGTTTCGCCGTGGAATGCCTCCGACCTCGAGGCGTCTGGTGTCGACATATAGCTGCATTAAAAGAGCAGCCGGCAATAGCACTTCCTCTGCTTGAGCCATTGAAAAATGAGCCTGAAATCTACGTTCAGGATTCTGTCGCCAACTGGCTAAACGATGCCAGTAAGTCTCAGCCCCAATGGGTTTCCGACGTTTGTGAAAAATGGTTAATGGAAAGTAATTCGAAATCAACACAGCGCATTGTCAAACGGGCATTGCGTTCAATTCGCAAAACTAAATAAGGATAAGAAATATGAAACTAGCAGAAAAATTTCAGCATATCCAGCAAGGCATGGCCCAACAACTGCCAGAGAACATCCTGAATGCGTTTTCTCAATCACTTTGCGAGCTGATGAATAAAAATTTAGAAGCTCATGCACTAAAGGTTGGCGAGACAGTACCTGATTTTACGTTGCCTTCTTCGGAAGGTAAGCAAGTCTCACTTTATGAGGTACTAAAAGAAAACAGCGTCGTACTCAGCTTCTTTCGAGGTAACTGGTGTCCATTTTGTATGGCAGAACTTAACCACTACCAGGAAGCAGTAAACAATAAAATTGTAGATAGTGCATCAGTTATTGCTATTTCACCGCAAACAGCGGCGTACAACAATGCGGCAACTAAAGAGAATGGCTTGCAGTTCAACATATTGTCCGATAAAGGCAATAAAGTCGCTAAGCGATTTGGTTTAGTCTTCTCATTACAAGAAAATATGTGTGATCTTTATAAAGAACTTGGCGCAGACCTTGAAGCTTTCAACGATGATGCGACCTATCAGTTGCCAATTCCGGCAACCTATATTATCGGCAAAGACAAAAAAGTCCTTTTTGCTTCAGTGAACACAAATTATATGGAGCGAGCCGATATTTGCGATATAAGCGCTAACCTTTGACTATTGTAAAATCGACTCATTAACATGATTTGTTATAAAAAGGATTTATATGGGTAAGAATAAACTAGTTATCATCGGTAATGGAATTGTAGGGAACTTAGCTGCACTATACATTTCCAAAAAATTACCTGAGTTGGAAATTACAATTGTAGGTAAAAGTGAGCAGCGCCGAGCAATTGTTGGCGAATCAACAGTTGAACTGTCCACCCATTTTTTTGAAGGGCTTGGATTGGGAAAAATACTTGAAGACAAGCATTATCACAAATATGGGTTAACATATTATTTTAAAGTGAAAAATGACCCTGAAAATAATGACTATGTTGTCCATGAGGCTCCCGGCGTTATCCGCCTCCCTGCCTATAATTTAAATCGTTTTACGTTCGATAACGATTTGCGTCAGGTTAATGCCGGGAGAAAGATTAAAATCATTGAAGGCACCGTCCATGACGTCTCATTAAAGGCTCCAGAACAGCAGTACCATATCCTCAATGTGAAAACGGTTGATGGAGAAACCACCACACTGAATGCAGATTGGTTTATTGACTGCTCAGGAACCCGGCGCTTCCTGGTGAAAAAGCTCGGTCTTGAGAAAGCTCCAGCCTATCAAAGAAGTAGTTTTTGGTTCCGATTGAAGAAATTTGATCGGGCAATATTTGATAAGATAAATATGCTGAAAAATGAGCATCACTGCTATGATCCCTACTATGTGACCCATCATTTCTACGGGAAAGGCTATTGGATCTGGATGATACCAATGCGAAGCTCTGACGGTGAAACGATGATGAGCATCGGCTACACCTACCGCCCTGAGTTAGGTAGTGATATTGTCAAGACTTATGATGACTTTTTAGTTGCGGTTGGCAAGGATCATCCAATAATCACAGAACTGGTTCAGAGCGGGGAAATACATACATTATCTGGAGATTTACCCGACATTACCGGATACCGTGATTATATGTATGAGTCAAAAAAATATTACTCCAAAGATGGTTGGTTCATTATCGGGGATGCCGCGTTCTTGTTCGACCCGATAAATAGTCTGGGCCTTTCCTATGTCTCTCATATGATTTGTCAAGTTGCAGCAATAATCAGTAAAGACAGAGAGGGTGATCTCACCGACACCTACATTGATTGCCATGAAAGGCATATTCAGGCTATTTTGTCGCTACAAGACTCGTGGGGTAAATGGTACGAATTTATGCATGATCCAGTAAAAATGTCGTGGACACTTCTAATGAACAATATGTCCTATTTTAATGTGTTACTGCCGACGTTCATAAATGGTGGTTTCCTTGATGGGCGGCATATCAATGTCTTCGCAGATCTGTTTAAACGTCAGCCAGTTGAGATGCATAAAGCGGCTTATCCCTTTCCAAAACTCCTGGATATATTGTCTGAGCAAGTTAATGATATCGACCTTACCAGTACGCCTAATCTTTACTCTAAAAATATTCCTTTTGAACTCTATCGAGCTGATGAGAAGTTACGTAAAAAATTGCTGGCTCGTTATTTTTTGAGACTGATTACACTGAGAACATCATTAATAAGACGTATTCACTGGCAATTAAATAAACGTCATTTGACCGTTCTGTGTTCTGCTTTAGGAGATAACTTATCAGACCTTTTTAGAATGATATCTGTCTGTCTTTTTTCTCACGAGATGGTTAAATATCATGAGCCAAATAACTCTAATGCTACACCATTTGGCCAAAATGGCGAGTTTCTTAATTTTGATAAGAATACAGATTAATCGAGCCACTTTATGATAAAAGAGTACATTCAAATGAGCGCGATAGAAATATCGCGCCTAATTTCTTCACGGCAAATATCGGTATATGAGGTTGTTTCCAGTCATATTAACCAGACTCAACGAGTCAATGCTAATATTAATGCGATTATAGCTCCACAATATGAGAAAGCCTTGGTGCAAGCCAAAGAATTCGACCGTGTAACATCCATCAAGCAAGATAAACCGCTGTTTGGCGTCCCCTTTACCGTGAAAGAAAGTATTGCTGTAAAGGGTTTGCCCAATACCTATGGCTCTTATTATCGTCGAACCGACATTGCTAATAAGCATGCAACAGCAGTAGAACGACTGTTAAACGCAGGTGCCATTCTCATTGGACAAACAAACCTTTCTGAGCTGGCATTATGGCCCGAATGCGCTAACGTTATTTATGGCAAAACCTCAAACCCTTACAGCCAAGAGCATACTTCCGGGGGCAGTAGCGGGGGGGATGCCGCTATTGTAAGCGCAGGTGGAGTCCCCTTTGCCTTAGGAACCGATGGCGGTGGCTCCGTCAGAATTCCGGCTGCGCACTGTGGTGTTTTTGGTCATAAGCCTTCCAGTAAATTTGTACCCATGAGCGGGCATTTCCCTCTTGACAGATATTCCAGTCAGTACCCTTCTGCACAGTTTATTGCCCGTTTTTTCGCAATGGGGCCACTGTGCAGAAAAGCTGAAGATTTGCTACCGTTATTAAAAATCATCAGCAGACCTGACGGTATAGATGAAAATATTAATGGTAATTTTGACTGCCACCAACAACTTGATTCGTTAAAAGGGATAAAAGTCTATCTTCTTGAAGACAAACTTCATCCGTTGCAGAAATCAGTCGCGTCTAACATCAAACATAATTTGTACTCTGTCGCGTCTGTATTAGAAAAAGAGGGGGCTGAAATCATTCCCTGCCACCTGCCTTTTCTAGCGGACGCTTGCGAACTATGGTTTGATATTATGCTAACCGCAAAAAATATCACCTTACATTCAGCCGTCAACAAAGATCACTCTTTAATGGCTGAAATGTATTCCATGATATCAGGTAACAAAAAGATGATGTTAAGCACATTGCTACTACTTTTCATGGAGAAAATAGCTAGTCTAAATAAAAAAACATATGTTCAATTTCTTTACATAAAAAACAGAATTAGCTTACAACTAAATACTTATCTGGATAACAAAAGTGTCTTATTATTACCCACTTACCCTACGACTGCAATTAAGCACAACGGAAGTTATATTTCACCCTTTGATTTTTTGTACACAGCTTTATTTAATGTATTAGAGTTACCCGCTACAAGTATTCCAGTGTCATTTTCGGCTGATAACTTCCCTGTATCTATTCAAATTGCCGGTGCTCATGGGTGCGATCACCTACCTATATCACTAGCATGTTATTTAGAAAAAAAGTTAGGTGGTTGGAAACTACCTAATATGATATAAATGGATAATCATTATGAATGCAGAAAATTCAATGTCGTTAGGCTCTCATGCGGAGCATATTATTTTTTTTATTCTTATTCAAATCGTCATTATATTAACATTCTCCAAAATAGTTAGTTTTTTGGCACGAAAGCTATTATGGCAAACTAACGTCGCCGGAGAGATACTTGCAGGTATATTGCTTGGCCCTAGTTTTTTAGCCTCATTGTTTCCTGATGTATTTAGTATCATTTTTATTAGCGATACCTCTATTGCGTTTATTGGATTGTCGCAAATAGGATTGATTTTTCTGATGTTCCAAATAGGAATGGAATTTGATTTTTCACGTCAGCTAAAAGGAAAAGGTTCTACATTTATACTCATCAGTGCCGCTGGCATTATTTTCCCATTTGTCATTGGTCTTTTCACTGCCAACTATTTTTGGCAATTACTTCCCGCTCCGAAGCCAGATCTTCTCGGCTTTAAGCTGTTTTTTTCTGTCGCCATGTCGATTACTGCGATCCCAATTTTAGGTCGAATATTTATGGAGCTTAATTACTCAGAAACTCGAACTGCAGCAATTATTATTAGCGCGGCAGCAATTGATGACGTAATAGGTTGGTTGCTATTAGGAATAATTACCGCTTTAGTCACATCAAGCTTTAATGGCCTTATCGTTATGCAAAGCATTTCGCTATTAATTCTTTTTAGCATAGTAGTTTTCTTTATTGGTAGCCGATTATTATCACCATACATTAAAAAAACACTAAAAAATGCTCAATACATAAACTCCATTATTATATTTTATATTGTTTTAGGTCTGCTTATGAGTGCTATTGTTACCAGTTACTTGGGCGTGTATGCCATTATCGGTGGCTTTATTTTCGGTTTGAGCTTGCATAAGAATAGAGACTTTGTCCATGCCTGGAATGCTACAATTGGTCGTTTCGTGAACATCTTTTTTCTTCCACTCTTTTTTGCTTATACTGGTTTAAAAACTAATATTAGTTTGTTGTCCGATCCTTCGGATATTATGCTTTGTATAACTATTTGTCTTCTTGCTTTCGTTGGTAAGTTTGGTGGTACCTATTTGGTAAGCCGGTTTGTCGGTGAAACGCATAAAAATTCACTTATTATTGGGTTTTCCATGAATACGCGAGCTTTAATGGAACTAATTGTACTAAATGTTGGCTACGATCTAGGTTTATTGCCGCAGAAAATATTTACAATGCTGGTTATTATGGCTGTCGCCAGCACGTTTATGATTACTCCTATTCTCAAGGTATTACTTAGAAATAAGGATAATAGCCCACAGGCAGCACAAACTGTCCTGCCGCATTAGCTATAATAAGGCTCGGTGGGAGCGAAGCTGAAAAATGAGGTATCTGGCTTTATTGAACTGGACCTGAATAATAATCACTCACTTCGAAATTCAAGCCGGTCTAGTACCGGCATTAACCGGAGATAATGACTATCGTAATTGTGTCAAGCCTTGAGGTACTGACAGGCCGACCAGGGGAGAGATTTCTTTGCCGTTAAGGTGCAGGGAAAATTGAAAATAATATAGCATCAAGTTTCGTCTAAATAAACCAGCTTCTCCTCATCTTAATGGCAAAGTCGAATGTTCCCAAAAGACAGGCAAAGCTGAGTTTTACGCTACCGTAGATCTCACTGCTGATGAACTGAAGGAGCGGCTGGCAGAATGGCTATAACTGGAAACGTCCTCATGTCGCTCACAACCGTAAAATTCCGACGGAATGCTACTTCGAACTTGCTGAAAAAATGTCATACTCTGATGCCGTTGGATTTGACCCTTTATATCCAGACGCTTTTTCTCTCTTATGGTTACGATAACTTTCTGCGTATATATTCCCGTGGTGAGCGGTATCCCAGCGCACTGTGCGGATGATGTTCATTGTAATAGCTGAACGCCACTGCCAGATTTATCAACGCCATCTGGCTGTCCGCTTTTGGCTGTGAGTTCAATGGGTCGATGCAACGCTATCCTTAATCAAGGGGGGACGTTGCCATGAAACGAAGAACTCGGATTAACTACACGCCAGAGCAGAAGGCAATTATCTGGGACAGATATAAGCAAGGTGATTATCTACATGATATTGCCAGAATGTTCGACAGATATCATTCTTCCATTATGCCCACTATCCACCAGACAGGCGGCTACCGTCCTCACGTGCGAAAGCGGCACCGGTTAGCGCTTTCGCTTGATGAAAGACCTGTCGGGCATAACTGTCACGCAGAGCCATCTTCGACTCCTTCCGTTTTAAATGCGCGGGGAACGGTGATTTGATAATCCAGCTCCAGCCAGCCCCCGGGAACGATTTGCCGCTTTCCCGTACCTGTTTCTATAACGCTTTGATTGAAATACTGAAAATAAGGATGCGCATTGCGTCGGGCAAGATAGAGCATCACCCGGTTGGTTTTAACCGAATGACTGGCGCAGAGCAGTGCCTGCAATTTACGCGGTCTGAGAAGATTCATTCCCTGAAACAGAACATCGGCATGCTCAAACGAGATCGACGAAGGAACGCTGCAGGCGATCTCATATGCGGCCAGTTCCGGGGCACTGCCCGTTAACAGTCGGTCACCGATTTTAAGTTGTGTCGCGAATGGTGTTATATCGACGGTGAGGCCAGAGGTATACAGTGTGACAAACGTCGCGGATTGCTTAAAGGCGACAAACCATCCCGGCAGTTTGACGTAAGCCGGGAGTGCGAGCCAAATTTGTTGTCTGCCTGGCTCGGTATAGTGAGCCAGGCCCTGTAGTGCAAGGCTGGTCAGTCCCGCCACGCGAACCGGTTTTCCCCACTGCCTTTGCAGGCAGTAAACCGCGTCTACCCAGTCCGGCTCACGGCCCGTCCGGTAGTATACGCCGTGTGCGATTCGCCTGAGCCAGCCCTTCTGGACATAGAGGTAAGAGAGCTTACGGTTTATGCCGTTGCGGGTAAGCCATGACTGAAGCAACACCTGACCGGGGAGGGTGTTCTGCATCAACCAGTTTAGATAGTTTGCCAAATGTCGCCTCTTAATGGACATTTTGATAAGTTATTAAACTAATGTAGTGCTTATATTCATCAGGTACAGGTTTTTGACTAATGTAGTCACCCCATTTAAACCGGACACTTCATCAATAAGACACAGCCATAGACCCATGTTTACGGCGTGTCTTGTGCAAAGAATCGAAGTGCCCACTGGCGAGCAGAAGCGACGCCGTTATATTGCCGAAGAAAAGTCTCGTTTTGCTGCGCTGTCTATGCAACCCGGCTATTTAATAACCAGTATCCGCATTAAGGGGCCGAACATGAAATCACCGCGTGAATATTTAGCAGTTAATTCGCTGTGTCCGTTTTAGCAGGGGCAATTCCAGTGAGCGGCTCGCCGCGAATAATCGAACGAAGTTCGATGGAGAGTCCGTATTGCAGAAAGCAAAAAACCAGCCCGTAGGCTGGTTTCTTTAAATAGTGGTGCCCGGACTCGGAATCGAACCAAGGACACGGGGATTTTCAATCCCCTGCTCTACCGACTGAGCTATCCGGGCAACGGGGCGCATTAAAACCGATTCGCCTCGCTTCGTCAACGAAATTTATTCAAATCGATGCAGACTGCACAATCTATCACCAGTTTGAATTAAAAGCACCCATTTTCAGGTGAAAAAAAGCGTCCAGGCCGCTGAAATCGGCATTGCCAGAAGCAGGGCCGGCAGCATGTTCACCACCGCAAACATCTTAATTCCACAGATGCGCAGCCCGGTCGCCAGCAGCAGCATGCCGCCGACGGCGCTGAAATCGGCCATCATCATCGGCGTGGTGAGCGGCATGATCAGCGACGCGCAGGCCGCCAGCGTGAGCTGGATGAGCAGCATTGGTACGCAAATGGCTGAAACGGCAAACCCCAGCGTGCAGGCGAAAATCGTGGCGGTGAAAAAGTCGAGGAAAGCTTTGGCGATCAGAATGCTGGCATCGCCGGTCATCCCTTCGCGCATGGCGCCGAAAATTCCGGTACCGCTGGCGCAGAACAGAACAATAATGGCGACATAGCTCTGAATAAATGACGTATTCAACTGCGCCTTTTTTTTACCTGTCGGCGTGAGCCACTGCTGCAGCTTGCTGACCACGGTATTGATGCCTTTTTCCATATTGCAGGCTTCGCCAAACAACGTGCCGACCAGCGTGGAGAGCACCATCACCGGCAGGTTGGCGCATTTCACTACCAGCAAAATACCAATCCCCAATGAGGCCAGACCAAAAATAGAGGTCATCGATGTCCGAATCCGCTCCGGCAACCGCTGACTTAACAGCGCGCCCAGTACGCCGCCTAAAAGGACCGCGCCGGCATTAATAAAAGGTCCTGTCACCACAGCAGTGCTCCTGTAAATTATCCCTGACAACGGCATTATTATGACCCGAAAGCAGGGTAAAGGCCTGCAAATACGTATCGTATTTGCATACAGATTTCATCTTGCGCAGGTATGTCAAAGGTGACATTATTGCGCGAATTTTCTTCTCTTCAGCGATGAGGCCGCCGATGATCTCCCCCTCCGTACATCATCATTGCCGCTGTACGCGGATGCGTAAGCCGTCTCATCTTGCTACTCTGCATTCTGATTCCCTGCACCTCATGCGGTGAAGGCAGCGCAGGCTCACTGCAGGACAACAGTAAGATCGGACCCGGTCTGCTTTTACTGATGTCTGGCGGTCGGAGCTGGAATCCAGTCGGACCCTGACATTTCGTTGGGCAAGGCATTAACGCTTTGCCTGAAGCCTTTTACTCTCCGGAAACGGGTATTCGCGCTAATGAAATCACTGCACATTGCCGCCAGCCACGCGCTGGTCTCTCATCTCTCTACCCATCGCCGCGTAGTGGCGCTGGACAGTACTGATTTTACCGATGTGGCGGCAGTCGTCATTACCGCAGCGGACAGCCGCAGCGGCATCCTCTCTCTGCTGAAACGCAGTGGCTTTAACCTGCCGGTCTATCTGCTGACCGATAGCGACATGGAAAAGCCAGACGGCGTGACGGCGATGATCGGCGGGAAGGAGCAGGAGTGGCTCGAACTGGAGGCCGCCGCCTGCAACTATGAAGAGAATCTGCTCCCGCCGTTCTTCAATACCCTGACGCAGTACGTCGAGATGGACAACAGCACCTTTGCCTGCCCGGGGCATCAGCACGGCGCGTTCTTTAAAAAACACCCGGCGGGCCGCCAGTTTTTTGACTTCTTTGGCGAGAACGTCTTTCGTGCCGATATGTGTAATGCCGATGTGAAACTTGGGGACCTGCTGATCCACGAAGGCTCGGCGAAGCACGCGCAGAAGTTCGCGGCCAGGGTCTTTAATGCCGACAAAACCTATTTTGTCCTCAACGGCACCTCGGCGGCGAATAAAGTCGTGTGTAATGCGCTGCTGACGCGCGGCGACCTGGTGTTGTTCGACCGCAACAACCATAAATCCAACCACCATGGCGCGCTGATTCAGGCGGGGGCCACCCCGGTCTATCTCGAAGCGTCGCGAAACCCGTTTGGCTTTATCGGCGGCATCGATGACCACTGTTTTGATGAACACTACCTGCGTAATCTGATTCGGGAAGTGGCGCCGGAAAAAGCCGATACGCCGCGGCCGTTCCGCCTGGCGGTCATTCAACTGGGCACCTATGACGGAACGGTCTACAACGCCCGTCAGGTAGTGGATAAAATCGGCGGCCTGTGCGACTACATTCTGTTTGATTCCGCGTGGGTAGGCTATGAACAGTTTATTCCGATGATGGCCGACTGCTCGCCGCTGCTGTTGGATCTGAATGAAAACGATCCGGGCATTTTTGTTACCCAGTCGGTGCATAAGCAGCAGGCGGGGTTCTCGCAAACGTCGCAGATCCATAAAAAAGATAACCACCTGCGCGGCCAGGCGCGATTCTGTCCGCATAAGCGGCTAAATAACGCCTTTATGCTGCATGCTTCTACCAGCCCGTTTTACCCGCTGTTTGCGGCGCTGGACGTGAACGCTAAAATCCACGAAGGAGAGAGCGGCCGCCGACTGTGGGCGGAATGCGTGGTGCAGGGGATTGAAGCGCGCAAGGCGATCATCGCCAGTTGCAAAATGATTCAGCCGTTTATCCCGCCGGTAGTGGCGGGGCGCCCGTGGCAGGATTATCCTACCGAGACGATTGCCCGCGAGCGGCGTTTCTTCAGCTTTGAACCGGGCGCCCGCTGGCACGGTTTTGACGGTTATGCCAGCGAGCAGTACTTTGTCGATCCGTGTAAATTGCTGCTGACTACCCCGGGCATTGATGCCGAAAGCGGCGAATATACCGGGTTTGGCATCCCGGCGACCATTCTGGCGCACTACCTGCGCGAGAATGGCATTGTGCCGGAGAAGTGCGATCTGAACTCGATCCTGTTCCTGCTCACGCCGGCCGAGAGTACGGAAAAAATGGCCCGCCTGGTGGCGATGCTGGCGCAGTTTGAACAGCACATCGAAGCCGATACGCCGCTCGCCGACGTGCTGCCGACTATCTATAACAAATATCCGGTGCGCTATCGCGATTACACCCTCCGCGAGCTGTGCCAGGAGATGCATGATCTGTACGTCAGCTTCGACGTGAAGGATCTGCAAAAAGAGATGTTCCGTAAGCACAGCTTCCCGCGCGTGGTGATGAACCCGCAGGATGCCAACCGCGAGTTTATTCGCGGCAACGTTGAGCTGGTACGGTTAAACGAGGCGGAAGGCCGGGTTGCCGCTGAAGGGGCGCTGCCCTATCCGCCGGGCGTGCTGTGCGTGGTGCCGGGAGAAATCTGGGGCGGCGCGGTGCTGCGCTATTTCCTGGCGCTGGAAGAGGGCGTCAACATGCTGCCCGGTTTTTCACCCGAGCTGCAGGGGGTCTATAGCGAGACGGACTCTGACGGCATCAAGCGGCTGTATGGCTATGTCCTGAACCAGGCGGCTGTGCGCCTTTCTTAATACCGGCCCCTCTCCCGCGAAGTGTCGGGAGAGGGGCGGCGGCTCAGCCCGCGCTATGTCGGTACATTCTGCGCGGATGGCCAATCT
This sequence comes from Raoultella sp. T31, assembly GCF_002806725.1. Classification (NCBI taxonomy): domain Bacteria; kingdom Pseudomonadati; phylum Pseudomonadota; class Gammaproteobacteria; order Enterobacterales; family Enterobacteriaceae; genus Klebsiella; species Raoultella sp. T31. The sequence continues at coordinate 74,656 of NZ_PIBO01000007.1, read as the reverse complement.
TGCCGTATTGCATCTCCACGCTGAGAAAACCGCTCTCCACGCAGTGTTCCAGATAGCGGCGGGCGGTGGTTTTACTCAGCCCCGTCGCACTCGCGACTTCATCCACCGAAAAGCAGCGCAGCGTATGGTGGCTAAAGAGATTTTGCACCCGCGCCAGCGTATTCCCCTCGATGCCTTTGCTGCCGCTATCCTGGCGGTAGTTTTTCGCCTGCAGTTGATACAGGGAATCCACGTTTTGCTGATCGACAATCTTCCATACCCGCTGCTGTTCAGCAAACTGCATAAAGCGCTCAAGCGACTGGTTCAGACGCTTCCACGATACCGGCTTGAGGATGTAGTCGAATGCGCCGTTGCGGATAGCCAGGCTACAGGTATCCATATCGCTGGCGGCAGTGATAAAAATGACCGAACAGTGGGTACGTGCCAGCATCGCATTATCGATAAGCGTGATTCCTTTTCCGTCCGGCAGGTAGTTATCCAGCAGCACCAGCTGCGGTCGCTTACTCTCAATTTGCGTCTGCGCGTCGGCCAGGGATGAGGCAATGCCCACCAGCCGCAGTCCCGGATGTTTGCCAATCAGCTCCGCATGCAGCAGCGCCAGGGCGTGCTCGTCTTCCACGATCAGTACATCGATAAGTTCATGTTGCATAGTCGGTCTCTTCCAGTTCCCGTTCCGGGCGCCAGGCGGTTCCCGTGGCGGGAATAAACAGTGAAAAAATCGCGCCGCGGGGCATATTGTCGGCGACTTCGATCGCCCCGCCAGCCTGGCTGACATAGCTGTCGATCAGGTACAGCCCGATACCGTGGTCGCCGCAGGTTTTGGTGGTGATGCCGCGCTCAAATATCCGCTCGCGCAAGTCGGGCGTAATGCCGACCCCCCGATCGGCCACTTCGACGATCAGCTCTTGCGCATTCAGCTTGATCAGCACCTCTACCGGCTCGTGCGGCAGCGGCGCGCGCTGCGTCGCCTCAATGGCGTTATCCAGCAGGTTGCCGATAATTGAAATCAGCTCTGATTCGGCAAGTTGTCCGAAGGGTCTTTCCATCCGGCAGGTCGGATCGAAGCTGAGTTGCACCCCTTTTTCGCGGGCGCGGGAGGCCTTGCCTAGCAGCAGACCGCACAGCGTTGGTGAATGAAAGCGCGACGAGATAAAGTCCAGCAGCTCCTGGGCATGTTCTGACTGGGCCTGAATAGAGTGGATGGCTTCCTCATAGCGCCCCATATGCAGCAGGCCGGAGAGGGTGGTCATGCGGTTGAGCTGCTCGTGGCGCATGATGCGCAGATTGTCGACGTAGCGTTTCACCTGGCTGAGCTGGGCGCTGAGGGTGTCTATCTCATTGCGATCGCGAAAGGTAATCACCCAGCCCTGCAGCGAATTTTCCAGCATGATTCGTACGCGGCTGGCGATCACCGTCAGATCGTTGAACCGACAGATCTCATCATGCGTGTCCCGTTGCAACATCGTTGGCGGAGAGAAGAAGGGGACGGGGGCGATCACCTGGCCGATCGGCTGTCCGCGGAGCTGTCGGGCGGGTTGGTTCAGGCCCAGCAGCTTCCGCGCCGCCTGGTTGATCACCTCGATCCGCAAATGGTCATCGATAGCGATCACCCCTTCGTAGATAGACTCCATCATCGCCTTTTGCTGGCGCACCAGCAGGCCGATTTCACGCGGCTCCAGCGAGAAAATTTGCTTCTTAATGCTGCGGGTGAAAAACCACGAGAACACAAACAGGGCCACGAGCAGTAAAATGGCAGCGATCAGGATATTGACGGCTTTACTGACGGTGATGGTATCAAGGTAGCTGGTGAGATAGCCCACGGAAACAATACCCACCACCTGACCATCTTCGCTGAAGACAGGTGCTTTGCTGCGCAGCGAAATCCCCAGACCGCCCTGGCGAATGGTGGTGGTGGTTTCGCCCTTCAGCACCTCCTCGTTATCGCCGCCGACAAGCAGAGTGCCGACCCGGTCGGCGAAGGCCGAATGAAACAAATGACGGCCCTGGTTATCGCCGACGACAATAAAACTGGCGTCGCTGCGCGCCGCTATTTTTTGCATAAAATTAGTGATTGCAGGAATATCCTTTCTGGCGATATTTTCGCGTAATACAGGGATGATGGCGATTTCTTCTGCTTGTATTTTTGCCCGCGTACTCATTTCCATATACAGCTGCTTTTCAACATCAATATAATAATAGCCTCCCAACAGCACCAACAGTACTGAGAAAAAGGCCGTCAGTGAAATGAACAGCTTTATTTGAAATGACATTTTCATCGCTATCACGCAGGCTATCAATGGAAGTGGCTAATATATCATCTTTTTTCCGGCTGGCATCTGCTTTGCCGGAAACTTGTGATCCTTTGCACAAGCGCCCGGTACGCCGAAAATATCGCTGTCGGAGCATATCTTAAATTTACGTTAATAAATGTTATTCGTTTGTTCAGTTTAGAAAATAAACCATAAAAACCACGCTAATAAATAAACTGTGAATCACATAAAATAAAAGAAACCATTAAAACCATAGCCCCCATTAAAGTTTCGGTTTTAATATGCTGCTCCTCACATTAAGTCTGCTTTGGGCACATTAAGCTGCCTGCACAAAATAACCAAGGGGCTTAATTATGAGCACGACTGACGATTCTTTCTCTGTTACTCAGGACCCAATTGATATTCACAAACCTTCGTTCAAAGAGCGCTGGTGGCATATTATGGATAGCTGGAAAGTGGGGATCATTCCTTTACCGCTGTTTGTTCTTGCCGGGCTGCTTATCGCCATCGATTGTCTGGGAGGGAAGTTGCCGAGCGATATCGTGGTGATGGTTGCCACGCTGGCGTTTTTTGGTTTTGCCTGCGGCGAGTTCGGTAAACGCCTGCCGATCGTCGGCAAACTCGGCGCGGCGGCGATTTGCGCGACCTTCATCCCTTCGGCGCTGGTCTACTATGGCCTGCTGCCGGATGTGGTGGTGGAGTCCACCACCAAATTCTACAAATCCACCAATATTCTCTACCTCTACATCTGCTGCATTATTGTCGGCAGCATCATGAGTATGAACCGCACGGTGCTGATCCAGGGCTTTCTGCGCATCTTCTTCCCGATGCTGTGCGGTGAAATTGTCGGCATGATCGTCGGCATGGGCGTGGGGCTGGCGCTCGGCCTTGAACCGTTCCAGATCTTCTTCTTCATCATCCTGCCGATCATGGCGGGCGGCGTGGGCGAAGGGGCGATCCCGCTCTCGATAGGCTATGCGACGTTGCTGCATATGGATCAGGGCGTGGCGCTGGGACGCGTCCTGCCGATGGTGATGCTCGGCGGCCTCACCGCCATTATCATCTCCGGCTGTCTGAACCAACTTGGCAAACGCTATCCGCACCTGACCGGTGAAGGCCAGCTGATGCCCAACCGCGCGAATAGCGATGAAACCGCTGCACAGCCTGCCTCCTCCGGAAAAGTCGACGTCACCACCATTGCCTCCGGCGCGCTGCTGGCGGTACTGCTGTATATGCTGGGGATGCTGGGTCACAAGCTGATTGGTCTGCCTGCACCGGTTGGCATGCTGTTTATGGCGGTGCTGGTGAAGCTGTTTAACGGCGTCTCCCCGCGCATTCTTGAAGGTTCGCAGGTGGTCTACAAATTCTTCCAGACCTCTGTGACCTATCCCATCCTGTTTGCCGTCGGCGTGGCTATCACCCCGTGGCACGAACTGGTCGCCGCTTTCACCGTCAGTAACCTGCTGGTGATTATCAGCACCGTCTCTGCGCTGGTGGCGACCGGTTTCTTCGTCGGCAAAAAGATTGGCATGCACCCGATTGATGTCGCCATCGTCTCCTGCTGCCAGAGCGGACAGGGCGGAACCGGCGATGTGGCGATTCTGACCGCCGGCAACCGTATGAGCCTGATGCCGTTCGCCCAGATTGCCACCCGTATCGGCGGTGCGATTAACGTCTCAATCTCGCTGCTGATTCTGGGCAACTTCCTCGTTTAAGTTTTCAGGAAACAACAATGAAACTCGCAAGCTTTATCTATCAGGGCGTCCGCAGCTTCGGCATCGTCAAAGCGGAAGGCATCATTGATTTAGGTCGCCGTCTCGGCGACCGCAACAGCGACCTCAAGGCGCTGTTGCAAGGCAACGGGCTGGCGGAGGCCACCCGTTATCTCCATGACGCGGTGGATGTGCCGATGGAGGCCGTCACCTTCCTGCCGGTGATTGAACAGCCGGAAAAGATCCTCTGCGTGGGGATGAACTATGCCGATAAGCGCAAAGAGTTCGATCAGCACAACCCGGCGCCGACGCTGTTTGTCCGCTTTGCCGATTCCCAGACGGCGCACAACGCGCCGGTATTGAAACCGCGCCATTCCCGCGAATTTGACTACGAAGGCGAGCTGGCGGTGATTATCGGCAAAGGCGGCGAGAACATCCGCCGCGAGGAGGCGCTGCGCCATGTTGCCGGCTACAGCTGCTACATGGATGGCTCCGCACGCGACTGGCAGCACAGCTGGTTTACCGCGGGGAAAAACTGGCGGCAGACCGGCGCATTCGGCCCGTGGATGGCGACCGCTGATGAGATCCCGGATCCGCATCAACTGACGATCCGCACCTGGCTGAACGGCCGCATGGTGCAGGATGACAACACCAGCAGCATGATCCACAAGGTGGCGGAGCTGATCGAGTACATCAGCACCTTCACCCGCTTAAGCCCGGGCGATGTGATCATCACCGGATCGCCGGGTGGGGTGGGTAAAAAGCGTAATCCGCCGCTGTTTATGCAGGAGGGCGATCGCATTGAGGTTGAGATTGAGCATATTGGCCATCTCAGCAATGTGATCATGGAAGCGCCAGCCAACCCGCTGACGACGGCACATTGAGTAAGGCGTGATGATGGACTCGCAACCCGCTATCGACTTTCGTTTCACGGAAGTCGCCCAACACCCGGAACGTCTGAGCCAGATTCGTTACCTGCTGACGGACAGCGGTCTGGGGATGGACAACGATATTACGCTGTTTGTTGAAGCCTGGTGCGCAAGGCAACTGGTGGGCTGCGCGGGGCTGGCCGCCAACGTTATCAAATGCGTGGCGGTCGATGAGCGGCTGCGCGGTGTGAATCTCAGCGCGCGGCTGCTGGCGGAAGTGGAAAACGTCGCCCTCGCGCGTGGCCATTTTCATCTCTTCCTCTGCACCCGGCCCTGTAACGAGGAGCGCTTTACCCGCAGCGGCTTCTGGCCTGTCGCCCGCAGTGGCAATAACGCGGTATTGATGGAGAACACGCCGCAGGGCATCGCCCGCTACTGCCGTTCGCTGCGCGCTCTGCGCCGGCCCGGCCAGAATATCGGGGCGATTGTCATGAACGCGAATCCGTTCACGCTTGGCCACCGCCATCTGGTGGAACACGCGGCGGCACGCGGCGACTGGCTGCACCTGTTTGTGGTACGTGAAGATGCCTCCTTCTTTCCGTTCGCCGCGCGTCTGGAGATGGTACGGGCCGGGGTGGCGCATCTGGCGAATGTCTCCGTACACGAGGGCTCGCAGTACATCATCTCGCGCGCCACTTTTCCGGCCTACTTCCTCAAAGAGAGCGGAAAAGTGCAGCAGGCGTGGAGCGAAATCGACGTGCTGATCTTTCGCGACTACATCGCGCCCGCTCTCGGCATTACCCATCGTTTTATCGGCTCCGAGCCGTTTTGCGATATCACCCGTCAGTACAACCAGACGCTGCATGAACGGCTGGCTGGCAGCATCGACGTGGTGGAGATGCCGCGCATCAAGGTGGCAGGGAGCGCCATTTCGGCCTCGGAAGTCCGCCGTTTACTGAAGACAGAACAGTATTCTCGTATTCGGGACATTGTCCCGGAATCCACTTTCGCGCATCTCGAAGCGCACTACAGCGCGGAAGTCGCTTAATTATCAGGAAACGACCATGAAAATTGTAAGGGAGGCGCTGGCCGGTACCCAGGAGTCCAGCGACCTGATGGTGAAAATCGCCCCCGCCGACGGCGAGCTGGAGATTGTCATCCACAGTGAAGTGATAAAGCAGTTTGGCGAACAGATTCGTCAGGTGGTTGAGGAAACGCTGCGCGCCATGGCGGTGCGGCAGGGATTGATTATCATCGAAGACAAAGGCGCGCTGGATTGCGTCATTCGCGCGCGCCTGCAAAGCGCGGTGCTGCGCGCCGCCGATGAGCCGCATATCGACTGGAGGACACTGTGATGAACAGGCTCCGTCGTAGCATGTTATTCCTGCCGGGCGCTAACGCAGCCATGCTCTCTACCGCCTTTATCTATCGTCCGGATTCGATCATGTTCGATCTTGAGGACGCGGTGGCGCTGCGCGAGAAAGACAGCGCGCGCCTGCTGGTCTGGCATGCGCTCCAGCACCCGATGTATCAGGATATCGAAACCGTGGTACGCATTAACCCGCTTAGCACGCCGTTTGGCTTGCTGGATCTGGAAGCTGCCGTACGGGCTGGCGTGGACGTGATCCGATTGCCGAAAACCGATACCCCGGAAGATATCGACGAACTGGAAAGCCACCTGGTGCGTATCGAGCGCGACTGCGGGCGCGAAGTGGGTTCCACCCGCATCATGGCGGCGATTGAGTCGGCCGTTGGCGTCATTAACGCCGTCGCCATTGCCCGCCGTTCCCCGCGGCTGATTGGCATTGCGCTGGCGGCCTTTGATTATGTGATGGACATGCAGACCGAACGCAGCGACGGCACCGAACTGTTCTACGCCCGCTGTGCGGTACTGCACGCCGCGCGGGCAGCCGGTATCGATGCCTTTGACGTGGTGTGGTCAGATGTGAACGACGAAGCCGGATTCCTGCGCGAAGTCGAGTTGATCCGCAAGATGGGCTTTAACGGCAAATCGTTGATTAACCCGCGTCAGATTGACCTGCTGCACAATGCGTATGCGCCAACCCGGCAGGAGGTCGAACACGCGCAGTTAGTGATTGAGGCCGCGCAGGAGGGGGAACGCAATGGCCTGGGCGTGGTCTCGCTCAACGGCAAAATGGTCGACGCCCCGATAATTAACCACGCACAGAGAGTGCTGGAACGCGCGGCCGCCTCCGGCGTGCGCCGTTAAGGATAAAACAATGAACCAGACAGAACTTCTCCATGCGACCTTCCCCCATCTGCGGGATTTAAAACCGTTTGATTCTGCCCTCAGCGCCACGCCATGGCTGGCCGACGTGGAGGAAAAACATCGTCGTAAGCTGTGTGAATCCCTCGAGGAGGCGGTGGCGCGCAGCGGCCTGCAGGATGGAATGACTATCTCTTTTCACCATGCTTTCCGTGAAGGCGATCGGGTGATTAACAGCGTGGTGGCGCAGCTGGCGCAAATGGGTTTTAAAGGCCTGACGTTGGCTTCCAGTTCACTGATGACCTGTAACGATGCGCTTATCGAACATATCCAGAGCGGGGTGATTCGCCGCATTTATACCTCCGGGATGCGCGGGAAACTGGCGGAGGCTATCTCCCACGGCGTGATGGATGAGCCGGTGCAGATCCATTCCCACGGCGGGCGGGTGAAATTATTACAGGATGGTGAGCTGAACATTGACGTCGCGTTTCTCGGGGTACCGTGCAGCGATGAATTCGGCAATGCCAACGGCACCCACGGGCGCTCCTGCTGTGGTTCGCTCGGCTATGCGATGGTCGATGCGCACTTTGCCCATAAAGTGGTGCTGCTGACGGAAGAGCTGGTGCCGTTCCCCAATATGCCCGCCAGCCTGATGCAGGATCAGGTGGATTACATTGTGCAGGTGGATAGCGTGGGTGACCCGGCGAAGATCAGCGTCGGCGCGGCGCGCGTCACCAGCAATCCGCGTGAACTGATGATCGCCCGCTATGCGGCGGATGTGATTGAGCATGCCGGTTATTTCCGTAACGGCTTCTCCATGCAGACCGGTTCCGGCGCGGCGGCCACCGCCTGCACCCGCTTTATGGAGGAGAAGATGGAGCGCAGCGGCGTGAAAGCCCGTTTTGCGCTGGGGGGCATTACCGGCAGTCTGGTGGATCTGCATGAGAAGGGGCTGATTGAAAAGCTGCTCGATACCCAGTGCTTCGACGGTCAGGCGGCCGCTTCGCTGGCGCGCAACCCCAATCACGTGGAGATCTCCACCAACGTTTATGCCAACCCGGGCAGCAAGGCGGCGAGCTGCGACCAGCTGGACGTGGCTATTCTCAGCGCGCTGGAAATCGACGTCGATTTCAACGTTAACGTGATTACCGGTTCCGATGGCGTCATGCGCGGGGCGTCCGGCGGTCACTGTGATGTGGCGGCGGCGGCCAACCTGACGATTGTCGTCGCCCCGCTGCTGCGTAGCCGCATTCCCACGGTAGTGAAGCGGGTGACGACGCGGCTGACGCCGGGAGAAAGCATCGATGTCCTGGTCACCGACCACGGCATTGCGGTGAATCCGGCACGACCGGAGATCCGCGCGCGCCTGATTGCCGCCGGGATGAACATCGTCGATATCGACGCACTGTATGCGCGGGCTATCTCGCTCTGCGGGGTTCCCAGACCGATTGAGTTCACCGACAAAATTGTCGGCGTCATTCGCTACCGCGACGGGCGGGTGATCGATACCGTGCGTCAGGTTAAGGAGTAGCAACATGATAACCGCGACACCCGTGGAGGCGGGTGTCAGCCTTGAGGCGTGGCTGGCGGCGAAAGAGTGCCGCGCGGCGCGCCAGGCTGACTGGCTAAGACGTTATCAACAGCCGATTATTTCGCTGACCCTGGTGACGCCGGGAACGGTAAAAAATAGTCTCCGTTACCGCAATACGATGGGCGTGGCGCTCCAGATGGGCGACCAGCTGCTATGGGAGAATCGCTGGCCGGTGCGGGAGCGCCAGGTGCTGTGGCTCCCGGCAGGGCCTGAAGCGATGTGGTCCGTGGCGCACCATGCCCCGGAGATTAAGGCTCACTGCGTGGCGCTGGAGCAGAGTCATCCGCTCGGCAGGTTGTGGGACCTGGATGTGATCTGTCCGCAGGAGGGCCACGTTGGCCGCCTGTCGCTGGGGCTGCACATGCGCCGCTGCCTGGTGTGTGATGAGCCGGCGCATGTCTGCTCGCGCTCGCGCAAACATCCGGTCGGACAGGTGGTGGCAGGCGTGGAGAAGATAATCAATGACTGGTTTGCTCGCGACTAAGTGCGGTGCCATTGACGTTCCTCGTCTGGCGGAAGAGGCCCTGTGGCAGGAGCTGGAGCTGACCCCCAAGCCGGGGCTGGTGGACCGACTCAACAACGGGGCCCACCACGACATGGACCACGCGCTGTTTGCCCGCAGTATTACCGCGATTACGCCGTGGCTCTCCCGCTTTACCGAGCTGGGGAGTGACTACGCAGACCAACCGCCAGGCGAGCAGCTGCGCCTGCTGCGCCCGATGGGCATGGCCTGCGAGCAGGCGATGTATGCTGCCACCGGCGGCGTGAATACTCATAAAGGCGGGATATTTTCTCTCGGGCTGCTCTGTTTTGCCGCCGGAATAGTGCGGGAGGTGACCGCATCAAGCCTCTGTAGCGAAGTGGGGATGCTGTGTCAGGGGCTGGTGGCGTGCGAACTGGCGGGTCGCAGCGCGGCCGCAACCGCAGGCGAACGTCAGTTTCAGCAACTGGGTTTAACCGGCGCACGCGGTGAAGCGGAAAGCGGTTTTGCGACGGTGCGTCGCGTCTTGCCGCAGTGGAACGGCCGCCAGCTGCATGATTTGCTCCTGCGCCTGATGGCGGTGAATCCGGACAGTAATCTGGTGTCGCGCGGCGGCATTGAAGGGCTGCGCTACGTTCAGGGCTACGCGCGGGAATTACTGGCTAACGGCTGGGATCGCGAGATGTTGCTTAAGATGGATAAGGCATTGATTGAACGCAATCTGAGCCCGGGCGGCAGTGCGGATTTGCTGTCGGTGGGGTGGGTGCTCTCTGCAATAAAATAGCCGGGTGGCGCTAACGCTTACCCGGCCTACGGTTTGCAGTTTGTAGGCCCGGTAAGGCGTAGCCGCCACCGGGCACAACACATCAAGGATCAATGCGCAATCGGCTGCGCACCGTTCGGCACGCGAACGTGCTTGTACTTGAACAGCGCGATGAAGGCAATGGCCAGAACCAGCGAGTAGGCGGCGAAGATCAGCCACACGGGCTGCCAGTCGGTAATGCCGTTGGTGGTATACATCTCGACAACTTTCCCGCTCACCACGCCGCCGAGGATACAGCCGAAGCCGTTGGTCATCATCAGGAACATTCCCTGGGCGCTGGCGCGGATTTCGGGTCTCACCTCTTTCTCGACGAACACCGAACCGGAGATGTTGAAGAAGTCGAAGGCGCAGCCGTAAACAATCATCGACAGTACCAGCAGCACGGTGCCGAACGGCGTCGGATCGCCATAGGCGAAGAGACCGAAGCGCAGCATCCAGGCGAAAATACTGATAATCATCACGTTCTTGATGCCATAGCGGCTCAGGAAGAACGGGATAGTCAGTATGAACAGGGTTTCGGAGATCTGGGAGATAGACATCATCACCGATGCGTGCTCAACGATAAAGCTCCCGGAGAACAGCGGGTTATTATCGAAGCTGTGCAGGAAGGTATTCCCGAACATGTTGGTGATTTGCAGCTCTGCGCCTAACAGCATGGAGAAAATAAAGAAAATCGCCATCCGCTGGTTTTTAAACAGGGCAAAGGCGTCGAGGCCAAGCATGCTGCTCCAGCTCTGGTTTTTTTGCTGATTGGAGACCGGAATGTGCGGCAGCGTCAGGGTGAACAGCGCGAGGACTACGGAGAGCGCCGCGCCGATGTACAGCTGCATGTGGCTCAGTTCGAAACCTGCGAAGCTGACGCCCCACATCGCCATGATAAAGCCAATGGTGCCCCAGATACGAATCGGTGGGAAATCCGTCACAATATCGAGACCGGCGGATTTCAGGCGGTAGTAGGAAATCGTGTTGATTAAGCCCAACGTTGGCATATAGGCCAGCGAGTTAAGCAGAATCACAAAGAACATCTCCCCCGGCGTGGTGACCTGGGCCGCCATAAACAGCGTACCGGCCCCCACCAGATGGCACAGCGCGTAAACCCACTTCGCGCTGATCCACTTATCCGCCACGATACCCAGCAGCGTTGGCATCAGCACCGCCGCAATGCCGAGCGAGCTGTAAACGGCGCCGATAGACGCACCGTCGAACTTGAGCGTCACAAACATATAGGAGCCAAGTGTAGTCAGCCAGCTACCCCACAGGCAGAACTGCAGAAACGACAATATTTTAAGCTGCAGCTTAAGGTTCATGTTATTTTCCTCACGAGTAAGCGGGGGATGTGTTTTGATAATTACATTCGGAGTTGCAATTTGATGAAATCCTATCAGTTAACGCCGCGATGTTTTGTTACCTTCCGCAAAAAAATGCAATCCCCATTAATTTGCAGATTAGATTGTGATGCAAATAACATTTTCCTATGGAGAAGATGGGGGAAACGCGGGAAAACTCGGCCCTTTCACGTCTGGAAAGGGCCGGGCGAGGAGACAGACTTATTTCCGGCGATAGGATTTCTGCGCCGTATTGACCTTATAAAGATAGCGGCGCGATTCCGCCGACGGGTGACGGTTGGTGAGGGTGGAATAGACATCCCCCGGCGTCATGCTGTTGATAATATTGGCTGCCTGGATCTTATCGCTGGAGAACACCCGCAATACGCTTCCCGCGCCGCCGTTATACGCGGTGATCACGGCATAGCGGCGCGAGGTCGGATTATCAATACCTGACAGATACACATTATTCAGCATTGCCAGATAGGCGGTGCCGGTATCAATGTTATTCTCCGGATCGAAGAGATAGCTGCGGCTCGGCAGGCCCGATTTCCCCTGCGCGCGGAAGACATCTTTCCCGGCGCTGTGCTGCACAACCTGCATCAGGCCCAGCGCGTCAGCATGGCTCACGGCGTACGGGTTGAAAGAGGATTCGGTCTGCATAATCGCCAGAATCAGCGACTCATCGACGCCATACTTGCGCGCCGACTGGCGAACGTAGCCGATATACTTATGCGCGCGTTTGTCGAGGTGGTTCGGCACCAGATTAATGGTGATGCTGTAGATCATCCGCAGGCCGTTGCTGCGGCTTTTCAGCCGCGTTTGCAGCAGATAATCGGCATAGCGCGAGGCCCGCCACTCCCAGCGAATCGGATCGCCGTGGTTATCCACCACCTGTCCGTACAGGAACGGCTCTTTCGAAATCTGGATATCGTCGGCATCGGAATAGAGGTCGATTGACCCCGGATCGTCGCCCATCAGCAGCGTCTTAATAATAGTCTGGCGTAAGCGCCCGGTCGGATCGGTACCGGCGATGGTCTCGACGGTGATGGTGCCCTCATCAAAGTTGATGTGGCTACGGGTCTGATACTGATCGGTATACTTAACGTAGTCTTTCGGCCCGGCGAGCAGGACTTCGTTATAACCCCAAATATTTTCGATATTGTGGGCGAACTGGCCCATCAGGATATCGAAGCCGTTGGTGTCCTTAACCCAGGCTTCGTTATACCCATCGCCCTTTTTATTTGAGCTGGAACACGAAACGAGCAAAGGCGCAATGAGCGCTAGCGCTAAATATTTTTTCATCATTCCGGGAGTGTGCGTTGTGTTTGTTGTGCTTAAGAGTCAGAGGACTCTTACTTTTTTTCAGGCGGCGTGTAGCCTTCAATATGCACATCTTTCCCTTCAAACAGGAACTGGATCATCTCCTGTTCCAGCAGCTTGCGATGCTCCACGTTCATCATATTGAGCTTTTGCTCGTTGATTAACATGGTTTGCTTGTGCTGCCACTGAGCCCACGCCTCTTTCGAAATCTCGTTATAGATGCGTTTGCCTAACTCACCCGGATACAGCTGGAAATCCTGGCCATCCGCTTCACGCTGCAGGAAAGTACAAAAAATCGTTCTGCTCATTAGTCATCCTCTTTATTCGCCAGAAAGCTATGCAAGAGCCCCGGCCTTCAACTGTTGCAACAAGCGCTCCACGGGAGCCGCCAGTCCAACCGACGGCGGCTGCGCTAAGTTATACCAGAGTGCGCTGCCTTCATCCATGCATGCGCCAGATGAATCTATGCTAAGCCACATCGGCACAATATCCAGATGGAAATGGCTGAAAGTGTGGCGGAACGCGGTCAATTGCGTCAGATTATCATCCTTTATCCCACGCTGAGCCAGCCATTCGCGCAGCGCGGCCTCCTCTTCAAACTGCGGAAAACAGAATAATCCGCCCCATAAGCCGACCGGTGGACGCTGGGAAAGCAACACCTCGTTGCCGTGCTGCATCAGCAGGAAATAGCCCGTTCGCTCCGGAATGGTCTGCTTCGGTTTTTTGCCCGGATATTGTGCCCATGTATGGTTTGCGTAAGCGATGCAACCGTTACTTAACGGACAAAGTTCGCATTTCGGTTTTGAACGGGTGCAGACTATCGCCCCCAGATCCATCATCGCCTGGTTAAAGCGCTCGACCCCTTTTGCCGGCGTGACCTCTTCACTTATCTGCCATAATCGTTTCTCAACCTCTTTTTTCCCCGGCCAGCCGTTGACCGCATAGCAGCGGGCCAGCACGCGCTTCACGTTGCCATCGAGAATCGGGTAATGCTTGCCAAGGGAGAGGGATAAAATCGCCCCGGCCGTGGAACGCCCGACGCCGGGCAGTGCCGCCACTTCATCAAAGGTTTGCGGGAATTCGCCGCCGTGCAGGCTCGCCACCTGCTGCGCCGCCTTATGTAAATTGCGCGCGCGGGCGTAATAGCCCAGGCCGGTCCAGAGATGCAGCACTTCATCCAGCGGCGCCTCGGCCAGATCGATAACCGTCGGGAAGCGCGCCATAAAGCGTTCAAAATAGGGAATAACCGTGGCGACCTGCGTTTGTTGCAACATCACCTCGGAGAGCCATACTTTGTAAGGCGTTTTACCCATTTGCCATGGCAGGGTTTTACGCCCGTATTTGTCGTACCAGTCCAGCACCTGGGCTGAAAATTGCGTGGCGAGAAAAGTCAAAGCTACAGCTCCGGAATCGCGATATCAGGGTGGCAGATTGCAGCATAAGGGCGACAGGCTGTAAACCCTTGCATCCGTCGGTTAACTTTGGATAATGCCCGTTTTCCGCACACTCTCACAAGCAGACCTAACTTTTATGAAAAACGACGTCATATCTCCGGAATTCGATGAAAACGGCCGCCCGCTGCGCCGTATTCGTAGCTTCGTCCGTCGCCAGGGCCGCCTGACCAAAGGGCAGCAGCATGCGCTGGATAACATTTGGCCGGTGATGGGCGTTGAGTTCAACGATGCGCCGCTCGATTTCGCCGCGCTGTTTGGCCGCAATGCGCCGACGACGCTGGAGATAGGATTCGGCATGGGCGCTTCGCTGGTGGCGATGGCGAAAGCCAGGCCTGAGCAGAATTTCCTCGGTATCGAAGTGCACTCGCCGGGCGTCGGCGCTTGCCTGGCCTCCGCCGAAGAAGAGGGCGTACACAACCTGCGCGTGATGTGTCACGATGCGGTCGAGGTGCTCCACTCCATGATTGCGGATAATTCTCTTAACATGGTGCAGCTGTTTTTCCCTGACCCGTGGCATAAAGCGCGGCATAATAAACGCCGTATCGTACAGGCGCCTTTTGCCGAGCTGGTAAAAAGCAAGCTCAAGCTGGGCGGCGTCTTCCACATGGCGACCGACTGGGAGCCGTATGCCGAACACATGCTGGAAGTGATGTCATCGCTGGAAGGATATCGTAACCTGTCAGAAAGCAACGATTATGTACCGCGTCCGGAATCGCGTCCGGTAACCAAATTTGAACAGCGTGGCCATCGTCTTGGCCACGGCGTATGGGACTTAATGTTCGAGAGGGTGAAATAATGGCAAAGAATCGTAGCCGTCGTCTGCGTAAAAAAATGCATATCGACGAGTTTCAGGAAATCGGTTTTTCCGTCGCATGGCGTTTTCCGCAAGGGAGCACTGAAGAGCATATCGATCGCACCGTCAATGACCTGATTGAGGAGGTGATTGAGCCGAACAAACTGGCGTTTGATGGCAGCGGTTACCTCTCCTGGGAAGGGCTGATCTGCATGCAGGAAATCGGTAAATGTACCGAAGAGCATCAGGCTATCGTGCGTAAGTGGCTGGAAGAACGCGGGCTGACCGATGTGCGCACCAGCGAACTTTTTGACGTCTGGTGGGACTAAGTTTGACAAGGGTCGGCAACTGCCGACCCGTTTTGTCTTAAGGGAGTTTTATGATGCGCAAAACGCTGCTGGCGGTGGCGCTGTCCGTTATCGCTCTGTCCGCCCACGCGGACTACCAATGTAGCGTCACGCCGCGTGACGACGTGATCCTCAGCCCGCATCAGGTGCAGGTCAAAGGGGAGAACGGCGATCTGGTGATTAAGCCGGACGGCAATCTGACCTATAACGGAAAACAGTATCCTCTGACTGCGGCCCAGCGCGAGCAGGCCGAGGACTATCAGGCCGGCTTGCGCAGCAGCCTGCCGTGGATTGATGACGGCGCGCGTTCACGCGTCGAAAAAGGGCGTCAGGCGCTGGATAAAATCATTACCGAACAGGTTGGCGCCAGCAGCAGTATGCATGGTCGTCTGACCAAACTTGACGCGCAGCTGAAAACCCAGATGAACCGCATTATTGAACGTCGCAGCGACGGCCTCACTTTCCATTACAAAGCGATCGATCAGGTGCGCGCCGACGGCCAGCAGCTGGTGAATCAGGCGATGGGCGGCATTCTGCAGGACAGTATCAACGAGATGGGCGCGAAGGCGGTCCTGAAAGGCGGAGGCAATCCGCTGCAGGGGATCCTCGGTAGCCTCGGCGGCCTGCAAACGGCGATTCAGGATGAATGGAAAAATCAGGAAGCGGATTTCCAGAAATTTGGCAAAGACGTTTGTAGCCGGGTCGTCTCCCTTGAAGACAGCCGCAAGGCGCTGGTGAGTTCCCTGAAATAACGTTCTTTGCGGTGTGCCGCGGCTCTCGCCGGGGCACACCGCGTACACCTCTCAGGCGCGTCCGTGCGATACGCGGGAACGGCGGGCCAGCGAGTCAATAATCACCGCAATCGCCAGCACGCAGCCGGTAATGATGTAGCGCAGCGATGACGGCAAATTCAACAGCGTCAAACCATTCGAAATCGACTGAATCACGATGATCCCCAGCAGAGCGGACCAGGCGCTGCCGCGCCCGCCGAACAGGCTGGTGCCGCCGATAACCGCCGCCGCAATGGCGTTCAGGTTCACGTCGCCGGTCCCGGCCTGTTGGCTTGCCGAGGCCAGCCGGGAAGCGGCCAGAATGCCGCCGAAGGTGGCGAACGTGCTACAGAGCACAAAGGCGCTGACGTAAATAGCCCGCACGTTGATCCCCGAACGGCGTGCCGCTTCGCGGTTGCCGCCAACGGCAAACATGGAGCGCCCCCATTTCGTCCGCTTGAGCGCATAGTTGAGCAGCATCACGAAGGCGACGAACAGGCCGAAAATCCACGGCACGCCGCGCCCGAGATTGAGATAGAACACGGCGGCTTCAAAAACCACCGTCAGCAGAATCGCGCGCAATAACAGCGAGCTGACGGCTTCCGCCGACAGGTTCGCCGCCAGGCGGCGCGTACGCGTTTTGAGGCCAAATATCAGCATCGCCAGTCCGGGCAGCAGCGCCATAAGATGAGAGAACCAGCCTGGCATCACCAGTAGCTGGCCAAAGCGCACCAGCGGCGAGGCGTAGGGCAGGTTAATGCTGCCGCTGGGACCGAGGATATACAGCTGCAGCCCGAGCAGCGCCAGCAGGCCGGCGAGCGTCGCCACGAAGCTCGGCATGCCGACGCGATTATACAGCAGAGCGTAAAGCAGCCCGACGGCGAGACCGCACAGCAGCGCCACGGCAATCGCCGCGGCAACCGGCCAGCCGGCATTAACCCACAGTACGCCAACGATCGCCGAAGAGAGTCCGCTCATTGAACCCACCGAAAGATCGATTTCGCCGAGCATCAGTACGCAGACGATCCCCAGCGAGATAAATCCCACGGTAGCGCAGTCAAAAAGCAGGTTAACGAGGTTATTGGGCGCGATATAGACCGGGTTGAGCCAGGTGAAAACCAGGGAGATAACGATCAGCCCGGCGATGACCGGCGCGGTACCCAGATCGCCGGTTTTGATACGATTGATCTGCGCACGTACCACGCCGAACAGGCCGTCGTTGTGCCGGACGCGCTCATCGCTGCGATCAAGAGCGGGGCGGGATGCTGTCTTGCTGTTCATAAAATTAAATCACTCCGCAAGTGCCAGACTGCGATTTCCGTTCGACGCGACGTGACACGGCATTTTCTGTTGCACCGGTAATGGCCGCCACCAGATCCTGGTTTGAGGCGTCGGGGGTAAAGATGCCTTTATTGCGTCCGAGCCGCAGCACCACGATGCGATCGGCCACCGCACGGACATCTTCCATGTTGTGGCTGATGATAATGACGCCGAGGCCGCGCTCGCGAACGCGCTCAATCAGGTTGAGTACTTCCGCCGTCTGGGCCACCCCGAGCGCGGCGGTGGGCTCATCAAGCATGATGATTTTCGGGTTCATCAGCAGCGAACGCGCAATTGCCACCGTCTGGCGCTGGCCGCCGGAAAGCGAGGCAATCGGCTCGCGCACCGACGGGATTCTGGCCGCCAGCTCCTGCAATAACGTCCATGCCCGTACCTCCATCGCCACTTCGTCCAGTTGCAATGGCGAAATCTCGTGGCCTAAAAACAGGTTCGCGACGACGTCGAGATTTTCGCACAGCGCTAAATCCTGAAAGACCGTGGCGATACCGTACTCCAGCGCCTTGCCCGGACTGTCGAGAGTGATGACCTCGCCGTCAAACTCAATAGTGCCGGTCGTGGGCTGGTGTACGCCGGCGAGAATTTTCACCAGCGTGGATTTTCCCGCGCCGTTATCGCCCACCAGGGCGACCACTTCGCCGGCATGAACCTCCAGCTCGATATCCGTCAGGGCGGAAACCGCGCCGAAGTGTTTGGAGACATGACTCAGTTTTAAAATTGGTTGCCTGGTGTTGGCGACGATGTCTTGTTGTTGCGACATAAAAAAGACCTCAATGATGGCGAAACTACGCCCGTCGGCGACGACGGACGCAGGGGCAGCATTACTTCTCAATACCTAATTTCTGGCAGGCCGCGGTGTATTCACCGGTACACACCTGAGCGTAGGTCTGGATCTTTTTATCGAAAATTTCCGCTTTGATATTTTTGGCGGTGATGACCGCCGGGGTAAACAGCTGAGAAGGCGTGTTGTACAGCGTGGTGCTCGCCTGCGGTTTCTTACCCTGCATGAGTTCCACGGCCACTTTCGCCGCCGCGGCGGCAACGATTTCTGACGGTTTGGAGATGGTGTTGTACTGGTCGCCAGCGATGATGAGCTGCAGCGCGGCAATCGTCGCATCGTTACCGGTGACCGGCGGAACCGGCTGTACGCCGGCGGCTTTAAAGGCGGCAATGGCGCCGCCGCCGGTGCCGTCATTGGCCGCGACGACGCCTTTAATTTTGTCCCCGAAGCGGGTTATTTGCCCGGCGGCCCACTCCTGCGCTTTTGGCGGCGCCCATTCCGGCGTATCAAACTCCGCCAGCGTTTTATACCCCGACTCTTTCAGGCCGCGATGGATACCGTCGCGAATCAACCCGGCGGCGGCATCGGTCGGCGAGCCGTTAATTTGCAGAACGCCGGCATCTTTCGCCACGCCGCTCGCTTTTAGATGGTCGACCAACGATTTAGCAATCGCATAGCCGATGCCTTCGTTATCAAACGAGACGTAAAAATCGGCAGGCTTGCCGGGGATCGGGCGATCGTAAGCGATCACTTTAACATCCTGAGCCTGGGCATTTTCGACCAGCGCCGCCGCCGCGGAGGAGTCCACCGGATCGAGGACGATAATTTTCGCCCCCTGGGCAATGACCGAATTGAACTGCTGCTGTTGCAGCGTCGCGCTGGCGTTAGCGTTTTGATAAATGACCTTACACTCTGCACACAGTTTGCTCATTTCCGCTTTGAAACCGGGGAAATCATGCTGCTCATAACGCGTGGAGGCCTGGTCGGGCATGAGAAATGCCACGGTAGCGGATTCGGCGGCTTGCGCCGAGGCGGCGATACCACCGGATATGGTGGCGAGTGCGATAAAAATATTACGGTAATTCATTATATTACCCTCTTTTTTATATGCTTGAGCCCGCCGGCCGGAGCCGACGTCATAAAGACTTTTTTAATAAGAGTTACTAATAATTCACATGTAGGATACTTCGGTTTTACATTTGCTCAACCGATGAAGCAGGATTACCACCGCGCTAAAACGGAGTCAAGAAATGGAAAAAAGTCGATGTGGATTTGTGATTGGCTGCAAAGAATTGCATAAAAAACGATCGGGAAATTTGACCGGTTCGCGGACAAAAAACGGACGGAGAAGTGGGGGAGCAAAGAACAACCACGGGCGGTCGAGGACCGCCCGTAGGGATTACTCTTCGCTGAGAAACAGTTCCAGCAGCGAGTTTAAAAACAGCTTGCCGTGCTCGGTTATCTGCCAGTTGTGCTCATCTTCCGCCAGGTAGCCCTGGGCGATGGCGGCATCAATTTGCGGCCGGATCACGCATTCTTCCAGACCGGTATAGCGGCTGAATTCACTGCGTGGCGCCGCTTCCAGCAGACGGAAGCGGTTCATAAAGAACTCGAAGGGTTTGTCGGCGGCTGCCACGTCATGCTGGCGCTCGAGGTAACGACCTTCCATGTAGCCCCGCGGATGGCGCGTTTTTGCCGTACGCAGAATGCGCCCGTCCGGGAAGGTGATTTTCCCGTGCGCGCCGCAGCCGATACCAAGGTAGTCGCCAAAACGCCAGTAGTTGAGGTTGTGCTGGCACTGGTAGCCCGGCTTCGCGTAGGCCGAGGTCTCATACTGCTGATAACCTGCCGCCGTCAGCAGACGATGTCCCTGCTCAAAGATATCCCACAGGGCGTCGTCATCCGGCAGCACCGGCGGACGGGAGCCAAACAGGGTATTCGGCTCAATGGTCAGCTGATACCAGGAGAGATGCGGCGGATTCAGCTCGATGGCCTGACGTAGATCGTCCAGCGCCTCTTCCAGCGACTGGTCCGGCAGGCCGTGCATCAGGTCGAGATTGAAGCTGCGCAGCCCGAGACCACAGGCCAGTTGCGCCGCCCGTTTCGCCTCTGCGGGGCCGTGAATGCGGCCCAGGCGTTGTAGTTTCGGTTCGCTAAAGCTTTGCACGCCGATGGAGATGCGGTTGACGCCCGCCCGCTGGTACTCCACGAAGCGATCGGCCTCCACGGTGCCTGGGTTGGCCTCCATGGTGATCTCCGCACCCGCGGCCAGCGGCAGGCAGTCGCGCACGCCGTCGAGCAGGGTTTGCATCGCCGGCCCGGAGAGCAGGCTCGGCGTTCCTCCGCCGATAAAAATCGTGCCGATCTCACGTCCCTGGGCGTAGGCGGCATCGGCCCGCAGGTCGGTCAGCAGATGCTGCACATAATCGTCGTGCGGCACCTCGCCTTTTAGCGCATGCGAGTTAAAGTCGCAGTACGGGCATTTCTGCACGCACCAGGGAATATGAATATACAGGCTCAGAGGCGGCAAATTAGCCATTACGTAATGCTTCCAGTAACAGTTTTAACGCGCGTCCGCGATGGGAAATCGCGCTTTTTTCTTCACGGCTCAGCTCCGCCGCGGTCTTGCCCTCGGACGGAACAAAGAAAATCGGATCGTAGCCGAAACCACCGTTGCCCGCCGCCTGACGGGTAATGACCCCGGGCCAGCTGCCGTGACAAACAACCGGCGTCGGGTCGGCAGCATGGCGCAGATAGACCAGCACGCAGTGGAACTGCGCCTGACGCTGGTCGTCCGGGACCTCCTTCAGGGCATCGAGCAGCTTTTCCAGGTTCTGCTGGTCGCTGGCGTCTTCCCCGGAGTAGCGAGCAGAATAGATCCCCGGCGCGCCGCCCAGCGCATCTACCGCAATCCCGGAGTCGTCGGCAATTGCCGGTAAACCGGTTATCTGCGCGGCATGACGGGCTTTCAGAATTGCATTTTCGATAAAGGTCAGTCCGGTTTCCTCGGCGGAATCCACGCCCAGATCGGTTTGCGCAACGATATCCAGTCCAAAATCTTCCAGCAGCGAGGCCAGCTCGCGAACTTTCCCGGCGTTACCGGTGGCGAGAACAACTTTTTGCATCATTAATCCTGTCTATTTTGTCAGTGCCGCGACCGCAGTCGGGATCTGTTGCGGGTTGATGATTTTTATCTGTTTGTGGCGGCCAAGCTCCCCTTTTTCAAGCAGAATCTGGCTTTTCGCGACACGAAACTGTTTGGCGAGGAATTTAACCAGGTGGGCATTCGCCTGGCCATCTACGGGGGGAGCGGTAATGGCGACTTTTAGTTCGTCGCCATGTAAACCAACGATGCTGTCACGGCTGGCCTTGGGCTGAATATACAGCCGCAACACCAGCCCGTCGGCGCAGGCTTCGACGGCACTCATAGCGCCATCCACAGCCCCGGAAGCAGGACGTTACCCGTCGCCTGCAGCAGTTCGGCGATACCCATATTGACCACATACAGCAGCAGCACCAGCACCATCGGCGAGAAGTCGATACCCCCCATCGACGGCAGCATTTTGCGGATCGGGCGCAGCAGCGGATCGGCCAACTGCATCAGAACAAACTCCACCGGACTACGACCCTGGCTTACCCAGCTCATGATAGCCATCAGCAGCAGCACCCAGAATATCAGCAGGCCGACGGTCTTTATCAGAATCAGCAGCGCGGAGATCCAGATAATCGGCTGGAAGGTGACCACCATAAACAGCACGATGGCTTTCACGACGCAGAGAATAAAGGCGACCAGCAGCGAGGAGCTGTCGATGGGGCCCATGGCCGGGATAATGCGTCGCAGCGGCCCCACGACAGGCTGGGTGACCTTAACGATAAACTGCGAAAACGGGTTGTAAAAATCGCAGCGTGCCCACTGCATCCAGACGCGTAGCAACATGATCATCGTGTAGAGTTCAATGACCGTTGCCAGCAGGAAAGTCAACGTCTTCATGGCGTTCCTCAGATTCCTTAATTTTTGCTGTAGTCGCGCGCACCGAAAATTGCGGTACCGATGCGCACCATCGTGCTTCCCGCCGCGATTGCGGCTTCCATATCATCCGACATGCCCAAAGACAACGTATCGACCGTAGGGTATTGCGTTTTCAAGCGCGCAAATGCTACCGCCATTTGTTGGGCCACGGCAAACTGCCTTACATATTCTGACTCAGGCGCCGGAATAGCCATTAACCCGCGTAGCTGCAGGTTGGGCAGAGCGGCAATCTCCGCTGCCAGCGCATCCAGCGCTGACAGCGGAAGGCCCGACTTGCTCTGTTCGTCACTAATGTTTATTTGAATCAAGACATTAAGCGGCGGAAGATGCGAAGGGCGCTGCTCGCTAAGCCGCATGGCGATTTTCAGACGATCGACGGTGTGGCACCAGTCAAAATGTTCCGCCACCAGACGACTTTTGTTGGACTGCAGCGGCCCGATAAAGTGCCACTGCAGCGAACAGGTGCCCGCTTCCTGGAAGTAGCGGATTTTTTCCACCCCTTCCTGGACGTAGTTTTCGCCAAAAGCCACCTGGCCTGCGGCTATCGCTTCTTCAATCGCACTCGCAGGCTTAGTTTTACTCACTGCAAGCAACGTAATTTCTTCTGGAGCGCGGCCGCAGCGTGCGGCAGCGTTTGAGATTTTGTCCCGGACCTGTGCCAGGTTATGCGCAATATCGTTCATATTCCGAGGATGTGTTATGGAGCTGGAAGAAATCGTGGCCCTTAGTGTAAAGCATAATGTCTCCGATCTACACCTGTGCAATACCTCGGCAGCGCGCTGGCGTCGGCAGGGAAAGCTTGAGCCAGCGCCATTTCACACGCCGGATATCGTGAAATGGCTTGATACGTGGCTCAATGAGCATCAGCGCGCGCACTGGCTGGCCAACGGACAGGTCGATTTTGCCTTAGCTCCCGTCGGCGTACCGCGCCTTCGTGCCAACGCATTTTCTCACGCTCAGGGGATTTCGTTAGCGCTGCGCCTGTTGCCGGAAAACTGCCCCCGGATTGAGGCGCTGCATGTGCCCGCGGCGCTGACGGAACTGCTGAATGAAGAAAGCGGTTTGATTCTGGTGACCGGTGCCACCGGCAGCGGTAAGTCGACCACGCTGGCGGCGATGGTCAATCATCTCAACCAGCAGCGTGAAGGGCATATTCTGACCCTTGAAGATCCGGTGGAGTTTGTCCATCACAGCGAGCGATGTCTGATTCAGCAGCGTGAAATCGGGCGCGACTGCCCCTCTTTTTCCTCGGCGCTGCGGGCGGCGCTGCGCCAGGATCCCGATGTGATTCTGCTGGGTGAGCTGCGCGACAGCGAAACGATCCGCCTGGCGCTGACCGCTGCCGAGACCGGACATCTGGTGATGGCCACGCTGCATACCCGAGGTGCGGCGCAGGCGATTGAGCGTCTGGTGGATGTCTTCCCCGCGCAGGAAAAAGAGCCCATACGTAGCCAGCTAGCGGGAAGTTTATGTGCGGTGCTGGCACAAAAATTACTGCCGACAGCGTCAGGGGGAAGAGTTGCGCTATACGAGCTTTTGCTGAATACCCTGGCGGTAGCGAATTTGATCCGCGAAGGGAAAACCCATCAACTGCCGGGGGTAATGCAAACCGGGCAACAAGCTGGCATGCTGACTTTTACGCAAAGTTTTCAACAGCGTGTGGCAGCGGGCCTGTTATAAGCGCTGTTTTAATATTCAGTTGTCATGCCAGTGCGTTGTTATCGTAATGTTTTATGAATGTTTGCGGTTATTAGGGATGAATATCACATACGACTAAATGACTACGTCAAATTAATGACCCCCATGAAATGGTAGTTGATATTTTTCTCGCAAAATAAAGAAAAAAATAAGATTATCTTTTGACACTTTTCATATGTTCGACTTATGCTGTTTGTGGAGATAGGACGTTTCCTATGAAATATTGTTTTAAAATGTAAATTTATTAATTTTTTGTAATTTTAAGTTTAATTCATTTAACCACTATGATGGTGGGTATTTGCTAAGGAGAGTTTTAAGTGATTAATTTTTCAGGTGATTCATTCAATTCTTGTCAGATTGTTTTTATTACTCATCCGTCAATTCAGAGTAAGGCGTTTGCCACTTACCTGACCGATACTTTGTCGGTTATGGTGACGCTTCATAATATTAACAAACCGCTAACTCAACGGTTGCCGAAAGAATCAGTAATATTATTTGATATTGCTGTATCGAATAAAAAGCTCAATGGGCTGTGGCGAGATCTTATTCGGTCTTATGCGGAAAATCCGCGACTGCTGATTATCAATAGCGCACAAAAATATGAGCTTTATGAAATGACGCAGTGGCCTGCGCTGTACGGCGTTTTCCGCCATGACGATGATGAATCGCGTTTAATTGAGGGCGTTAAGGCCGTACTTAATGGCGAACAGACGGCTGAATTGAGCGTGATGCACCCGGCGATGTATGCCGTGGATCAGACATCGCTGCCGACGGAGAGGTCGCCGCTGACCGAGCGTGAATGTGAAATTCTCAATGAATTACGCTGCGGCGCAACCAATATGGATATTGCTCGTGCGCTGTTTATCAGTGAAAACACGGTACGCACGCATCTGTACAATGTTTTCCGTAAGCTGAGCGTAAAAAACCGCACCCAGGCCGTCAGCTGGGCGAATGAACATTTGCGTCACTAGGCATTAAGGCAGGCGAAAGTGCGATGGCGCCACTTTGCAGAAGCGGGCGCCATCATCATGGCGAGCGGGATCAGAAGCCCTGTTCGAAGTAGCTTTCCAGGATTATCACCGCAGAGGCTGAATCTATACTGCCTTTGTTCAGGGCGCGGAATCCGCCGTGCTCAAACAGCCCGGCGCGGGCTTCTACCGTGCTCAAGCGCTCGTCGTGCAGCGTGATTTTCACCCCAAAGCGGCCGTGAATTTTATTGGCGAAGTTACGTGCGCGCGCGGTGAGCGGCTGCTCAGTGCCGTCCATATTCAGCGGCAGGCCGACGATGACCGCCTCTGGTTGCCACTCTTTAAGCAGCTTTTCGATAACGTTCCAGTCCGGTTTACCGTCCTGCGCTTTCAGCGCGGGAAGAGGGCGTGCGGTACCGGTAATGCGTTGGCCGACCGCAACGCCGATGCTTTTGGTGCCGAAATCAAAACCTAATAATGTTCCGCTCATTATGCGTGCCCCGCTATGCCGGGCATCGTCACAATATCAATACCGATCAGTTTCGCCGCCTCGCGCCAACGCTCGGCAATAGGCGTTTTAAACAAAATATTCTGATCCGCCGGGGCCGTCAGCCAGGCGTTATCAAGGATTTCCTGTTCCAGCTGACCCTTTTCCCAGGAGGAATAACCCAGCGCAACCAGGACGTTAGCCGGTTGCTTGTCCGTACCGAGCGTTTCCAGTACGTCGCGGGAAGTGGTGATCACCGTGTTATCGGAGATGCGAATGCTGGAGGAAAAATCAGAAGGCGGTGAGTGCAGAATAAAACCGCGATCTTCCGCCAGCGGCCCGCCGAGCATCACCGGCTTATCCAGACGAATCTCCGGATTGCGCGGTTCAGCGACAATGTTTAACTTTTCCAGAATTCCGTCAATCTGCAAGTTTTCCAGCGGCTTATTGATGATAATGCCCATGGCGCCATCGTCGTTGTATTCGCAGATATAGACCACGGAGCGGCGGAATATCGGATCCTGAAGAGCAGGCATGGCAATCAGAAAGTGATGCTGTAAATTCATTGTCAGAGGTTCTGTTCCTGGTTCAAAAAGCAGCACCCAGTATGCGGGTAAAGCAAGGACCTGTCGATTCAACTTTATCTTTCAGGCTACAGGGGCGTTGATTTCCTCGCTCAACCCGGTCACATAGTGGACTATGCTCCCGGGTGCTCGCTGCGTCATCGCCTGCCTGTAGCCTGAAATCTTTCGTTGAATCTCGCGGCGTATCTTTCAGGCGACAGGGGCGTTGATTTCCTCGCTCAACCTGGTCACATAGTGGACTATGTTCCCGGGTGCTCTCTGCGGCTGCCGCCCGATGTCATTTATTTATTGAGGCGCTTCTCGATAGCGTCCATCAGCATTCCGGTGATGGAGATCGGGAACGCCGCTTCAATTTCGCGTACGCAGGTTGGGCTGGTGACATTAATTTCCGTCAGACGATCGCCGATGATATCCAGACCGACGAAGATCAGCCCTTTGGTTTTCAGCGTCGGCCCGACGCGGCGCGCAATGGCCCAGTCGCTATCGCTCAGCGGACGCGCTTCGCCGCGGCCGCCGGCCGCAAGATTTCCACGGGTTTCCCCGCCTTGCGGGATACGCGCCAGGCAATAAGGCACCGGCTCGCCGTCGACAACCAGCACGCGCTTATCGCCATCTTTAATGGCCGGCAGGTAGTTCTGCGCCATGCAGTAACGGCTGCCCAGCTCGGTCAGCGTTTCCGCAATCACCGGCAGGTTCGGATCGCCCTCTTTTACGCGGAAAATAGAGGCGCCGCCCATACCGTCCAGCGGTTTGAGAATAATGTCGCCGTGTTTTTCCCAGAAGGCTTTCAGCTGGGCTTTATTGCGGGTCACCAGCGTTTCCGGCGTCAGATCGGCAAACCAGGCAGTAAACAGCTTTTCGTTACAGTCGCGCAGGCTCTGCGGTTTGTTGACGATCAGCGTGCCTTTATCTTCGGCACGTTCAAGAATGTAGGTCGCGTAAATAAACTCGGTATCAAACGGCGGATCCTTACGCATCAGAATGACGTCGAGATCCGCCAGCGGCAGATCCTGCTCGCCGGTAAACTCGTACCACTTATCGTAATTCTGCTCCACGCTCAGCTTACGCGTACGGGCGCGGGCTTCGCCGTTGATTAAGTACAGGTCGTTCATCTCCATATAATGGAGTTCATAGCCGCGACGCTGGGCTTCCAGCAACATAGCGAAGCTGGTGTCTTTCTTGATGTTGATGGTTGCGATGGGGTCCATCACGATGCCGAGCTTGATCATTGTTATTCTCCGTTAACGCTTCAACCTAAGTCGCCAAAACGCACCTGCAGGGCGGTAATGGCAGTGAGCGCAGTTGTCTCTGTACGCAGAACGCGCGGTCCCAACAGAATATCAGTAAACTGGTAGCGAGCGGTCATCGCTATCTCTTCCGCTGACAGGCCGCCTTCCGGGCCAATCAGCAAACGAACGCGTTCAACCGGCAATGGCAGCGTGTTGATACTGGCGCTGGCGCGCGGGTGTAGATTGAGCTTCAGACCATTATCCGCTTCAGCGCACCAGGCCTCCAGCTGCATCGCCGGGCGAATCTCCGGCACCACGTTGCGGCCGCTCTGCTCGCAGGCGGCGATGGCGATTTTCTGCCACTGCTGGATCTTTTTCTGCAAACGTTCGGCGTCCAGTTTAACGCCGCAGCGCTCGGAAAACAGTGGCGTTATGAGGCTTACACCGAGTTCAATCGATTTCTGGATGGTGAATTCCATCTTTTCGCCGCGCGACATCACCTGGCCCAGGTGAATATGCAGAGGGGATTCGCGATCGTCTGTTTCGCTGCCGATCACGTCAACTAACACGTTTTTTTTGCCGGCTTCGGCGATCACGGCCTCGAAAACCTGATTACTGCCGTCAAAAAGCTGGATGGCCTGGCCTTTGCCCATACGCAATACGCGGCCAACGTGATTGGCGGCATCGTCAGAGAGGGCGATTTGACTGCCTACGGTAACAGGTTCCGGGTGGTGGATGCGAGGGATGCGCATGCTGGGTATTCCGTTCTTCGCGCAGGCGCCGCTTTTCCATTTCGCGGGAACGCGGCACCTGCAAATTAACAATTGCCGCTAGTGTAGGTTAGCTCTTTTGCGCCTGGCAAGCTCGCTGGACGTACGGATTGTGGTTGCCCTGTACTTTAGCGATGCGCTCGTCGCGTTCGCACTCCCAGGAGGTGACCGGATACAACTTATCCCAGGCGGTAAAAAGCTGGGTTTGCTGGCGGGAGAGGGTCAGCTGATAAGTATCGCGCATATAGAAGTAGGTACGGGCGATAGCACCGCGGGCGCGGGCGGGCGGCTCGGCAACCTTATCCTTAAAATCGACCTTCATGGCGCACTGGCCGTACTGGCCTTCTCCGCCGTTCCACTGACCATACATAAAGTTGGCGCGGTCACCGTTAACTTCGCCTACGGCTGGCTGCAGGTTGTGCATATCGCTTTCCATCTGGCGATAGACCGGGTCTTTGGCGCAGTTTTTCCGCCCGCCGTCCTGCCAGCACTGGCGCTGGTGGCCAAACTGCCAGGCCGGAACGACGTGCTCCCACTCGACCCGACTGGCGCGGTTTTCATTTTTACGCACTTTATAACCGCAAGATTCCAGATCGATAACGCCTTTTTTCCCCTGCCAGTCGATTTTACAGCCGCAGTAGAAATCGCCGGGGGCATCGGCATTGACCTTTACCCCGGCGGCTTTCGCCTGGGCAAAACTGGTGATTCCTTCGGCCGCGACCTGGCCGCTACAGGCGGCAGTCAGAAACGCCGCGGCAAACACATAAATACGGGACATCGTGAACTCCGTGTCAAAACGAGCCCGCAACGTAGCGAATGCGATTGTCAGATGCAATCAGTCAGATCAGAAAATTTCCAGTTGTAGCCGATATTTACTCTTCGGCGACCAGCAGATCGCCGCAGCGAACGCAGCGGTAAGTCGCTTCACCCCGAACGACGCGGTTGTGGCGACGGACGGTGAGCTGATGCTGCTGGCACTGGCAGCGGTAGGGGAAGGTGTTCCGGCGAACGGAGTCGAGTTCGAAACGATGGGTGCGACGGGCGGCGACACCGAGCACGCTCTCCATCATCCATTTCCACTCTGTGCCGTGCGGCGCCACGCGGCCGAAGTGTTTCCAGACCAGCAGATGCGCCAGTTCATGCGGGACGACTTCATCGATAAAGGCCTGCTGGTTTTCCAGCAGCAGCACCGGGTTGAGGCGAATTTCGTTCTTTTCCAGCCAGGCGGTACCGGCGGAGGTGCCGCGCTGCTGGTAAACCAGGCTCGGTTCCGGGTATTGACGGCCAAGCCTGAGGTTGGCCTGGGCGAGCTTTTCCCGCAGGCTGCGCATAACGGCCTGCTGAATGGCGATGGGAATTCGGGGCGTTTTCATAGCGCCAGAGGATAGTGCGCCGTGACGGGGAGAGCAAGAGGCAGACGCTTCCTCCCACCAGGGGAGGAAGCGTTAACGGTCAGTCGCGAGCGCCGATTTCGCGCAGCGGGCGGCCTTTCATCAGGTTACGTTCGATGTGTTCCAGCGAAACGTTTTTGGTTTCCGGGATAAGCCACAGCGTCAGCAGAATGAACAGGACGTTCAGACCGCCGTAGACCCAGAAGGTGTTCGCGCTGCCCAGCGAGTTAAGCATGGTCAGGAAGGTGGCGCCGACTATCATATTGGCGATCCAGTTGGTGGCCGTAGAGCAGGTGATGCCGAAATCGCGGCCTTTCAGCGGCTGAATTTCAGAACACAGCACCCAGATCAGCGGGCCAGCGCTCATGGCGAAGCCAACGATAAACATCAGCAGCATCAGTACGGCGAAGTACTGGGCGGTGGCTGAGTGAATACCCATGTGCATCATGGCGCCCAGCACGCCCATACCGGCGGCCATGACGATAAAGCCGAGGATCAGCGTTGGTTTACGCCCCCAGCGGTCAACCAGCCCGATAGCGATGAAGGTCGCCAGCACGTTGGTCAGACCGACGATGACGGTCCCCCACATCTGTTCGGTGGTATTGGCATAACCCGCCAGTTCAAAAATCTTCGGCGCGTAATACATGATGACGTTCATCCCGGTGAACTGTTGCATCACCTGCAGCAGGATGCCGAGGAACACGGCGCGGCGGAAGTTGCTGTTTTCTTTAAACAGCTCCCAGCCAGACTGCTTGATCTTCAGGCTTTCACGAATTTCATCCAGCTCGCGTTTGGCTTCAGCGCTGGTGTCGCGCAGGCGCAGCAGGACGCGTTCGGCGTCGACAAAGCGGCGCTTGGCGGCAAACCAGCGCGGGCTGTCCGGCAGGAAGATAACGCCAATCAGCAGCAGAATTGCCGGGATGATAATCACCCCCAGCATCCAGCGCCATGCGCCGCTGTAGCTGAAGGCGGTGTCCGACAGATAGGCGCCGAGGATCCCGATGGTGATCATCAGCTGATACATTGAAATCATGCTGCCGCGGATTTTTTCGGGCGCAATCTCCGACAGGTACAGCGGCGCGGTGTACGACGCGACGCCAACGGCCAGGCCGAGCAGCACGCGGGAGACGAGCAGCACTTCAACGTTCGGGGCGGCAGCGGAGAACAGCGAACCGGCGACGAACAGGATCGCGCCGATCATCAGGCTCTTTTTCCGCCCGAGACGGAAGGAGAGCCAGCCGCTTCCGACGGCACCGACGGCGGCGCCGAACATCATGGAGCTCACCACCCATTCCTGAGTATGAGCGCTTATCTGGAACTCGTTGGCAATAAAGGGTAAGGCACCCGCAATAACACCGATATCAAGGCCGAAAAGCAGGCCCGCCAGCGCGGCGAGGAAACAGACAAAGAACGTCATCGTTTTGTTCGAGCGCCCTTGTTTTTTGTTGTCAGGCATAACGCCCTCCGGTTGAGTTATTGATTCTGTCGATGCTTAGGGTAGGAGAGTCTATCGCAAAAAAACGTGATAGCAATCACGGCTGTGTAATCGGTTACACTAAGGTAAAGAAACGTAATTTATTAAAATACATTAATTTCAAATAGATAAATTATTATAGCTGTACCTGAAAAAAGAGCTACTCAGACAACCCTGAAACATCATGCAATATGATGAAAAATTGTTTCAATAATCCGTAATCTTAGTTGTTTTTTGGCTACAGTTCTTATGTAATCGCTTTCATTTCAGGGGGCAGAAAAGGGATGCACGCCGCGACAATGTGGGATGGCGGAGAGGACGGAAGGGGAAAATAAAAAGGCCAGCACGAGGCTGGCCCTGGCAGGAAAAAACGTCGGGATTATTTCAGGCCGGCAGCTTCACGCAGCAGAGCGGCTTTGTCGGTTTTTTCCCACGGGAAATGTTCACGACCGAAGTGACCGTATGCTGCGGTCTCTTTGTAGATCGGGTGCAGCAGATCGAGCATCTGGATCAGGCCGTAAGGACGCAGGTCGAAGAATTCACGCACCAGCAGAGTCAGCTGCTCGGACGGCACTTTTTCGGTACCGAACGTTTCCACCATAATGGAGGTCGGTTCCGCTACGCCGATAGCGTAGGAGACCTGAATCTCACAACGGTCGGCCAGGCCCGCCGCCACGATGTTTTTCGCCACATAGCGTGCGGCATAGGCTGCAGAACGGTCAACTTTAGACGGATCTTTACCGGAGAACGCGCCGCCGCCGTGACGAGCCATGCCGCCGTAGGTATCGACGATGATTTTACGACCGGTCAGACCGCAGTCACCCATCGGGCCGCCGATAACAAAACGACCGGTCGGGTTGATGAAGAATTTGGTCGCGCTGTTCAGCCATTCGGTCGGCAGAACCGGCTTGATTATCTCTTCCATCACCGCTTCCTGCAGGGATTTCTGATCGATGTCTTCCGCGTGCTGAGTAGACAGAACCACGGCATCGATACCGACGATTTTGCCGTCGTCGTACTGGAAGGTTACCTGGCTTTTCGCGTCCGGGCGCAGCCATGGCAGGGTGCCGTTTTTGCGCACTTCAGCCTGACGCTGCACCAGACGGTGGGCATAGGTGACTGGCGCTGGCATCAGAACGTCGGTTTCGTTGGTGGCATAGCCAAACATCAGGCCCTGGTCGCCCGCGCCTTGCTCCAGCGGATCGGCGCGATCAACGCCCTGATTGATATCCGGGGATTGTTTACCAATCGCGCTCAGAACGGCGCAGGAGTTGGCGTCAAAGCCCATATCGGAATGCACGTAGCCAATTTCACGAACCGTGTTACGGGTAATCTCTTCGATATCAACCCATGCGCTGGTGGTGATTTCACCGCCGACCAGCACCATGCCAGTTTTGACATAAGTTTCACACGCGACACGCGCTTTCGGATCCTGTTCGAGGATCGCATCCAGCACGGCATCGGAGATTTGGTCAGCAATTTTGTCTGGATGCCCTTCTGATACAGACTCGGACGTAAAGAGGTGTTTTGCCATGTTTTGTTTTACCTGTTAAGTATTTGTGTAGCTCATACTGTTGTGTGGATTTACTTTGATAGATGATTCTACCAAAGCTTTCAGGTAGTGACACGAGCAGTCTGAGTGTTAATCAGTATAGACGGATTAACTTCTGGATGGCTATTCTAGGTCGAATCTTAATCCCATTTCCAGCCTTTTTTGATGCAGGTCGCATTGTTGAAAAATAGAGGGTGGCAATTTTTCCTGCCATTCGCGGCAACTCGCCCATTTTTATTTTGCATTTTAGCCGGCTTATCGGTATAAAACGCCGCGCGCGGCTCATTAAAAAAAAGCGCACGAAGCCCATCTCGTGTCGCCACTTCCAGCCGGGTTAAGCAGTCTGTTTTTACAGAAATCCGCAGCGGTGTTTAGCGCCTTACTGCGGTATGTCTAGCTTTGGCTTGTCGCTGGCCCGTTTCGGGGCAGTGTGGAGGTGATATCAGATAATGAACCCACGTTTTTCATCCGACTCGTCGCGTCGTTCCGTCGCGCGTCGCTATCCCGCAATCTGCATCTCTTTCATGCAAATCAGCCGATGTTCTACCCGTCTCGGCGCTTCTCAGGATTCCAGAGCCGGCAGGCTATCTGAAAACTGAACAAGGGCGCTCTTGCTGTCGCAAGGGTTTTCTCGTGGTTTCTCCGGACTGTCATACTAAGTTCGGGTATGTGTTTTACTATGATATGAATAAGAAACCGGTCGCGCAGTCGCAAAGCCAGCACTATCTGCTGGGGTTTAGCACTGTTCATGGGTTGTTATCGCGTCTTCGGACTGCGATAGTAGTCAATATTACAATTTGAGGTTCGCTATGTCTGACGACATGTCTTCAGTTTCGCCTTCGTCAGCAGGCGAACACGGTGTACTACGTTCCATGCAGGAGGTTGCGATGAGCTCCCAGGAAGCCAGCAAAATGCTACGTACTTACAATATTGCCTGGTGGGGTAATAACTACTACGACGTTAACGAACTGGGCCATATCAGCGTTTGCCCGGATCCTGACGTCCCGGAAGCGCGCGTTGACCTTGCAGAGTTGGTGAAAGCACGCGAAGCGCAGGGGCAGCGCCTGCCGGCACTGTTCTGCTTCCCGCAGATCCTGCAACATCGCCTGCGCTCGATTAACGCCGCGTTTAAACGTGCGCGTGAGTCCTATGGCTACAACGGCGATTATTTCCTGGTCTATCCGATCAAGGTTAATCAGCATCGCCGCGTGATTGAGTCGTTGATCCATTCCGGTGAACCGCTGGGTCTGGAAGCCGGCTCCAAGGCGGAGCTGATGGCGGTACTGGCGCATGCCGGTATGACCCGCAGCGTGATCGTCTGTAACGGCTATAAAGACCGCGAGTATATCCGTCTGGCGCTGGTCGGCGAAAAGATGGGCCACAAGGTCTATCTGGTCATCGAGAAAATGTCGGAAATCGCGATTGTGCTGGAAGAAGCCGAGCGCCTGAATGTCGTTCCGCGCCTGGGCGTGCGTGCGCGTCTGGCCTCACAGGGTTCCGGTAAATGGCAGTCTTCCGGCGGTGAAAAATCGAAGTTCGGCCTCGCGGCAACCCAGGTTCTGCAGCTGGTTGAGATTCTGCGTGCGGCGGGGCACCTGGACAGCCTGCAACTGCTGCATTTCCACCTCGGCTCGCAGATGGCCAATATTCGTGATATCGCCACCGGCGTGCGCGAATCGGCGCGTTTCTACGTCGAGCTGCATAAACTGGGCGTCAATATTCAGTGCTTTGACGTCGGCGGCGGTCTGGGCGTGGACTACGAAGGGACGCGCTCGCAGTCTGACTGTTCGGTGAACTACGGCCTGAACGAATACGCCAACAACATTATCTGGGCGATTGGCGATGCTTGTGAAGAGAATGGCCTGCCGCATCCGACGGTGATTACCGAGTCGGGTCGCGCGGTCACCGCGCATCACACCGTGCTGGTCTCCAACATCATCGGCGTTGAGCGCAACGAATACACCGAAGCGACCCCGCCTGCGCAAGACGCGGCGCGTCCGCTGCAAAGTATGTGGGAAACCTGGCAGGAGATGCACGAGACCGGCAACCGCCGCTCGTTGCGCGAATGGCTGCACGACAGCCAGATGGACCTGCATGATATCCATATCGGCTACTCGTCAGGTACCTTCAATCTTCAGGAGCGCGCCTGGGCGGAACAGCTGTATCTGAACATGTGCCATGAAGTCCAGAAGCAGCTCGATCCGAGCAACCGCGCGCATCGTCCGATTATCGACGAACTGCAGGAACGAATGGCGGATAAGATTTACGTCAACTTCTCGCTGTTCCAGTCGATGCCGGATGCATGGGGTATCGATCAGCTGTTCCCGGTGATGCCGCTGGAAGGGTTGAACATGGTGCCTGAACGCCGCGCGGTGCTGCTGGATATCACCTGCGACTCCGATGGCGCGATTGACCATTACGTGGATGGCGACGGGATTGCCACCACCATGCCGATGCCGGAATACGATCCTGAAAACCCGCCGATGCTGGGCTTCTTTATGGTTGGCGCCTATCAGGAGATCCTCGGCAACATGCACAACCTGTTCGGCGATACCGAAGCGGTGGACGTATTCGTCTTCCCTGACGGCAGCGTGGAGGTTGAGCTTTCCGACGAAGGGGATACCGTGGCGGATATGCTGCAATATGTGCAGCTCGATCCGAACACGCTGTTGACCCAGTTCCGCGATCAGGTGAAAAACTCCGGTCTCGACGACGCGCTGCAACAGCAGTTCCTCGAAGAGTTTGAAGCGGGGCTGTACGGATATACTTATCTGGAAGACGAGTAACCGTTGTTGCCCGGTGGCGCTGCGCTTATCGGGCCTACGAATGTAGGCCGGATAAGGCGAAGTCGCCATCCGGCAGAATGCTATACTCACTTGAACCCGTATGAATTAACGGCGATAATTCGCTCCAATAAGCAATTTACGAATCAATCCCTTCCTCGTCGGGCCTAACGACGCGGAGGGGATTTTTTTTCATCTGTTTTTAATGTATCGACTGTAAAAGAGGTCAGGACATGAGCACTTTAGGTCATCAATACGATAATTCCCTGGTATCTAACGCGTTTGGTTTTCTGCGTCTGCCGTTGAACTTCCAGCCGTACGACAGCGATGCGGACTGGGTGATTACCGGCGTACCTTTTGATATGGCGACCTCCGGGCGCGCGGGTGGCCGTCATGGCCCGGCGGCGATTCGTCAGGTCTCCACCAACCTCGCGTGGGAACATAATCGCTTCCCGTGGAACTTCGATATGCGCGAGCGTCTGAACGTGGTTGACTGCGGCGACCTGGTTTACGCCTTCGGTGATGCGCGCGAAATGAGCGAAAAACTGCAGGCGCATGCGGAAAGACTGCTGGCGGCCGGGAAGCGTATGCTCTCCTTCGGCGGCGACCACTTTGTGACCCTGCCGCTGCTGCGCGCTCATGCGAAGCACTTTGGCAAAATGGCGCTGGTGCACTTCGATGCCCATACCGACACCTACGCCAACGGCTGCGAATTTGACCACGGCACCATGTTCTTTACCGCGCCGAATGAAGGCCTGATCGATCCGAACCACTCTGTGCAGATCGGTATTCGTACTGAGTTCGACAAAGATAACGGTTTTACCGTACTGGATGCCTGCCAGGTGAACGATCGTTCCGTGGATGACATCATCGCTCAGGTGAAACAGATCGTTGGCGATATGCCGGTGTACCTGACTTTCGATATCGATGCGCTGGATCCGGCGTTTGCGCCGGGGACCGGTACGCCGGTGATCGGCGGGCTGACCTCCGATCGCGCGATTAAGCTGGTACGCGGTCTGAAGGATCTGAACATCGTCGGTATGGACGTGGTTGAAGTGGCTCCGTCTTACGATCAGTCCGAGATCACCGCGCTGGCGGCGGCGACCCTGGCACTGGAAATGCTCTACATCCAGGCGGCGAAAAAAGGCGAATAAACCTTACACGCTCACTGCTGCTGCGCGACGCATGCGCAGCAGCAGCATTCCTCCGGCCAGCAGCGTTATCACCTGCGAGGCCGCCAGTACAGAAAATCCTGAACTCACCGATCCCGCCGATTTCATCACCACTCCCATCAGCAGCGGAATAAATGCCGCACAGATGTTACCCACGCCGTTAATTATGCCGTAGGCGCTGCCCACCGCCTGGCGCGGCGCATGATGCTGTACCACCGCCGGTATCGCCGCGCCCTGCAATCCCCAGAAGATATTGGCCGACAGCATAAACAGCGCCAGCAGGGCCGGCTGCTGGCTGAGCATCAGCGCCAGAACCGAACCGGCGGTCAGCAATCCGCCGACAATAAACAGCAGCGGCGCCTGTTCCGGGCGCAGTTTATCGAGCAGCACGCCGCCGAGAAATTTCGATCCGAGGCTGAGCAGGAAAGGGATCGCGGCCAGCCAACCGGTGGCCTGCAGCGAGAAGTGGTGCTCATCACGTAGCCAGGCTGGCAGCCAGGCGCTGCTGCCCCACAGATAGCTGAGAGTGGCAATCTCAACCAGCAGGATCCAGCCGAGCAGCGGCGTATGCCAGGCCAGCAGAAAAGTCTGGCGCAAGCCGGGACGAGCGCTGTTCAGCGGGGCTGTCGGCGCCGGTAAGAAGCGCCAGATCGCTCCGCCGCCGAGGACCAGGTTGAGTCCTGCCAGGCTGTAAAACGAACCCATCCACCCCTGGTGTTCGACTAAAAAAGTGACCAGCGGAAAACCCACCGCCAGCCCCAAAGAGACCCCCAGGGCGGTGACGGCATTCGGCTTGCCTATCTCTTCGGCGGAGAAGTTATCGCTGATAAAGCGCGTCTTAAGGGAAAACAGCGGACCTTCCGCGATCCCGAGGATAATCCGCGCCACCAGTATCCCCATCAGCGAGCCCAGCAGCGGCGAGATGGCGCAGACTAGCGCCCATATCGCCACGCTGCTTAACAATCCCTGGCGGTAATGCAACTGACTTTCGATAACGGGGGTTAATAATAATGCCGAAAATCCATAACCCAGAAGAAAGCAGGTCATCAGCATTCCCTGTAACATTCTGTTTTCATTTAAATGAAAGTGGGCGGCGAAATCGGGGTTAAGAATCATTACTGAAATATTTACCCGATCTACGTAAGAAATAATTATAAGTAACAATAGTGCGATTGTTCCCTGCCATTTTGCGCTCATTGTTATTCTTCTTCCTCGCTCATTGATGGATCGTTTTTGTTATTTTTAAATCACAGTGATAATCACGGATGTAAAATGGTTCATCAGTGAAACTCATTGTTTTGCATTTATAATTTTAATTTTTGTTTCACAGGTGAAACTTAATGATGCACCGCTTTTATCATTTTTAATGATCATTGAGAAAGAAAGTCAATAGCTATTTTCGGGGTTTTCAGTGAGCGGATAATTTAATTCCACGTCACTCTTTAAATATCACAATTTCATATTGCCATTTTTTTTCGTGATCAATTGCACACTTAGCTAATTAAATAGCCACTGCTTAACAAATTCATCACATTGCCGCTTGACGAAAGATTGAACGCTTTTATATTGACCGTATTAAATAAGAAACAGAGTTTCATATATGAAACAAAAGCCTGGAGGATCGTGATGAGCTGGATAGGCGTATGTGACGCAGAGCAGGTACAGGAAGATTTCCCTTATAGCGGCAACATTGGCGGTAAAGAAATCGGTATTTACTTGATTGATGGTGAGTACTACGCGCTGGAAGACGTGTGTCCACATGCCTATGCGCTGTTAAGCCAGGGATTTGTGGAAGACGGCAAAGTTGAATGCCCGCTGCATGAGGCGGTATTCGACGTTAAAACCGGCCAGTGTCTGCATGGCCCTGGCGGGCGCAACCTTAATCGTTATCCGGTTCGGGTATATGACAATCAGATCCAGATTACCTTTATCGAGGAGAACGTGGCATGAGCGAATCCCTGGATTTTAACCCGGCGCTGCCGGAAAGCCGCCAGTTTACGCCGCCTGCGGAAGGCGGCAACGGCAACATCCATAAGCCTGGCGATTATCACAACCTTATCTGGCAAACCCGCAGTCGCGTTGCAGAGAGCTGGGAGCTGGAACTTATCGCGACCCTCGAAACGCTGTTCGAGCAGGGGGCGGAGAGCCTGACGCAACTGGTGGACGGGCTGAATGCCCTGAAGATGCACGATCGGCAAGGCGATGCCTGGAGCGAAGAGAGCTTTCGGGTGTTTTTGCAGGTAAACGGATACTGAGGGCACGGCGATGACAACAACGGTACAAAACTATCTCGATACAGGTTTACGTGGCCTGTGGTATCCGGTGCTGGCGAGCTGGGAAGTGCAGTCCGCTCCGGTGGGCATTACCCGTCTCGGCGAACAAATTGTGGTGTGGCGGAACAAGGACGGAGAGCTACAGGCGCTGGAGGACCGCTGCCCGCACCGCGGCGCCCGTCTGTCGATGGGCTGGAATCTCGGCGATCGTATCGCCTGCTGGTATCACGGCGTGGAAGTGGCCGGGAATGGTCAAGTTAAAGATGTTCCGGCGGTCGACAAATGTCCGCTGGTCGGCCAGCAGTGCGTGCGCAGCTACCACGTCCAGGAAGCGCATGGCGCGATATTTCTGTGGTTTGCGGCCACGGCCGACCAGCAGCCCGAGCCGCTCACCTTCCCGGAAGAGCTGGCCGATAGCGACAAATACAGCAACTTCCTCTGCACCGCCGCGTGGAAATGCAACTATCAGTACGCGCTGGAAAACGTGATGGATCCGATGCACGGCACCTACCTGCACTCCTCTTCGCACTCAATGGCGGAAGGCGATCGCAAAGCCGACATGGTGCTGCAACCGACGAAAACCGGCTTTATCTTTGAGAAAAAAGGGCAGAGCGGCGTCAACTTCGACTGGGTGGAGTTGGGCCACAGCGGCGCTTACTGGATGCGCCTGTCGATCCCGTACAAAAAGCGTTTTGGGCCGGGCGGCCACTTCTGGATCGTCGGTATGGTAGTGCCGGAAGATAACGACAACTGCCGGGTCTTCTTCTGGCGTATTCGCGGCGTGCAGGGCTGGCAGCGCGATCTGTGGCGCTTTATGTATCGTAATCGTCTGGAAAAACTGCACTGGGAAGTGCTGGAGCAGGATCGCGTGGTGCTCGAAAGCCTGGCACCGAATGCCCGCGAGCACGAATACCTGTATCAGCATGACGTCGGCCTTTCCCGCCTGCGCCGGATGATGCAAAAAGCGGCGAAAGAGCAGCTGGCCGCGCGTGAAGAGCAGCAGGGAGCGGCCTGATGAACGGGCTGTTAACCGGCAAACGGATGGTGATTACCGGCGCTGCGCGCGGTCTGGGCTTTCATTTTGCCAAAGCCTGCGCGGAGCAGGGCGCTGACGTCGTGATGTGTGACATCCTGCAGGGCGAACTGGCGGAGAGCGCTCATCGTCTGCGCGAGCAGGGTTATCGCATTGAATCGCAGGCGATCGATCTGGCCGATGCTTCCTCCATTGAGGGGGCGTTCCTCGCGATCGGCGAACGAGGAAAGATCGACGGGCTGGTCAATAACGCGGCGATGGCCACCGGCGTCGGCGGTAAAGACATGATCGACTACGATCCGGATCTGTGGGATCGGGTGATGTCGGTCAACGTCAAAGGCACCTGGCTGGTGACCCGGGCGGCGCTACCGCTGTTGCGCGAAGGGGCCGGGATCGTCAACGTCGCCTCCGACACCGCGCTGTGGGGCGCACCCCGGCTGATGGCCTACGTTGCCAGCAAAGGCGCGGTGATCGCCATGACGCGCTCTATGGCCCGCGAACTGGGTGAAAAGCGTATACGTATTAACGCCATCGCGCCGGGTTTAACCCGCGTGGAGGCAACGGAATATGTCCCTGCCGAGCGCCATCAGCTGTACGAAAACGGGCGCGCGCTGAGCGGCGCCCAGCAGCCGGAAGACGTGACCGGCAGCGTGGTGTGGCTGTTAAGCGACCTGTCGCGGTTTGTCACCGGGCAACTGATCCCGGTCAACGGCGGATTTGTTTTTAACTAAAGAGGCGAGGCGGTATGGCAAACGTTCAGGAAGTGAAATACCTGGTGCCGGGGCTGGAGCGGGGACTGCAACTGCTGCTGGCATTTGGCGAGCAACATCGCGATCTGACCTTTGCCGAGCTGCATCGGCTGGTGGATATGCCGAAAGCGACCGCCTATCGCGTGGTGCAAACGCTGGAGTATATGGGATTTCTCGAGCGCAACGCGCGCACCAATACCTTCTCGCTGGGGATGAATGTTCTGCGTCTGGGCTTTGAATATATTGCCTCACTGGATGTGGCGCAGGTCGGTCAGCCGGTGATAGAGCAGCTGCGCGATACCAGTCAGTGCAGCAGTCATCTGGCGATCCGCGACGGGCGGGACATTATTTACATCGCCCGCGTCAGCGCCGCCGGCTCACGGATCAATCAGGTCAGTATCGGTACCCGCCTGCCGGTTCACTGCACTTCGCTGGGCCGCATGCTGCTGACCGATGTTTCGCGCGGCGAGTTTGAGCAGCTGTTTCCCGATGAGCGGCTGCCGGGCAATACGCCGGGGCAACTTCACGATCGCGAAGCGCTATGGCAGATGGTGCAGCAGGATAAAGCGCGTGGCTATGTGATTGGCGAATCTTTCTACCGCCACGGCATCTCTTCCATCGTCTACCCGGTCTACGATCGCAGCGGTCGGGTAGCGGCGGTGGTCAGTATTCTGGTGCCGTCGGATGAGATCCCGCAAAGCGATCGGCAACGGCTGCAAAGCGACGTCAGCCTGGCGGCGGAAAAAATTTCTGGCTTTTTAGGCTACCTGTCACAAGCCATTTAAATCAATAAGTTAACATCAGGCGCTTGAGTGCGTCGGGGATGTTTTACGCCCAAATCAGGGCGACAGAACGGTAAAGAGGCTACCAACGATGAGCGTAACCGGAATTGAAAAGCTGGAATTTGGCGTCGACGACCTGACTCATTGCGCCAGGTTTATGCGTGATTTTGGCCTGGCGGGCGACGCCAGCGGCCAGCGTTTTACTACCTTAAGCGGCGCGCGGGTGGAACTGAACCCGATCCATAGCCCGGATCTGCCGCCGGCCTTTGAAGCGGGTAACACCCTACGCCGCATGACCTGGGGCGTGGCGGATCGGGCGGCGCTGGACGCTCTGCGGCCCAGGCTGTCCCGCCAGCCCGCCTTCCGTGAGATTGACGGTGCGCTGGAGTGCCAGGATCCGAACGGCATGACGCTGCGCGTACAGGTCACTCAACAAGTCGCGGTGACGCTGAACGTCGAGCCGATTAACCAGTGGGGCGATGTGCGCCGGATTGATACGCCAAGTCCGGTGTATGACGGCGCGCAGCCAATTAACGTCGGCCACGTGGTGTTCTTCGTCGAAGAGCTGGCGGCGGTCGAGGCCTTCTATCGTGACGTGCTCGGTTTCCAGGTTTCCGATCGCTACATCAACCGCGCGGTCTTCCTGCGTTGCGGCGTACGCGGCGGTCACCACAACCTCTTTTTATTGCAGCTCCCCACCCGCAAGCGCGGCCTGAATCACGTGGCCTTTACCGTCCGCGATATCCATGAAGTGATTGGCGGCGGCATCGCGATGAATAAAAACGCGTGGAGCACCTTTATTGGCCCCGGTCGTCATCCGGTCTCTTCCGCCTATTTCTGGTACGTCAACAGCCCGACCGGCGGCGCTTTTGAGTACTACACCAACGATGATTTCCTGACGGAGAACTGGCGCCCGCGCGAGCTGGAACACTCGCTGGTCTCCTTTACCGAATGGGCGGTGGAAGGGGGGATCGACCACGATACCCGCCGCCAGCAGAAAAAGCCGGAGGCGGTATGACGGCGCGAATAGTCATTATCGGCGGCGGCCAGGCGGGCGGCTGGGCGGCGAAAACCCTGCGTGACGAAGGCTACGACGGCGAGATTTGCGTCGTTGCCGAAGAAGAGTGGGATTTTTACGAGCGTCCGCCGCTGTCCAAAGCGACGCTGCTGGAGGCCGATGCGCCGCTGCCGCGGCTGTTCAGCGAAGAGGTGCAGCAGGCGTTAAACCTTCGCTGGTTCCGCCCGCTGCGCGCTGAGGCCATCGATCGCCAGAGCAAAAGCGTGCGTCTGAGCAACGGCGAACAGCTCGGCTATGACCAGCTGCTGATCGCCACCGGCGGTCGTGCCCGCCTGCCCGGCGAAGCCTGGGCGAAACAGCCGCAGGTTTACACGCTGCGCCACTGGCAGGATGCGCAGCGCCTGAAGCAACGGCTGGCGACCACCGCACGGCTGGCGATTGTCGGCGGCGGCTGGATTGGTCTGGAGATTGCCGCCTCGGCGCGAAAAAGCGGCGTCGCGGTCACCCTATTTGAACAGCAGCCGCTGCTGTGCATGCGTTCGGTAAGCGCGGAAGTGTCGCAGGAACTTGAACGGATCCATCGCGATCGGGGCGTCGATATTCGTCGCGGCTGTGGCGCGCTGGAGCTGGAGGAAGATGACGGCCTGCCGGTTATTCACTGCGATGGTCAGCGGGAAACCTTTGATGCGGTAGTGGTGGGGATCGGCGTCAATCTCAACCTCGAACTGGCGCGGGACGCGGGACTGGCCGTCGATCGCGGGATCGTTGTCAACGCCCTGGGGCAGACCAGCGACCCGGCGATCTTCGCCGCCGGAGATGTGGCGCAGCATCACCAGTATGGCCTGTGCATCCAGTCCTGGGCCTTTGCCCAGAATCAGGCGGTGGCGACGGCGCAAGCGATGCTGAACCCGCAGGCGGCGGGCTACGCCGACGCGCCGTGGCTGTGGTCGGATCAATATGCCGACAATATTCAGATCCTCGGCATTCCGCAGCCGGGAAGCCGGACGGTGACGCGCCGGGATCCGCAGGGCGCGCTGTTTTTCTCGATTGACGCTGACGGTCGCCTGACTCAACTGGTGGCGTTTAACGACGCCCGCACCGTCAAGCTGGCGAAACGCTGGATGGCCGCGGGGAGAGATCTTTCCGCCGTACCGCTCGATGACCCGGCCTTTTCGCTGATGTCATTGCGATAAGACCCGCGCACCCTTAAGGGGGAGAGATGACCACATTAGAGACAAACACCGCGCCGCTTGAGGCTGGCGGTGAGGGCGTCCACACGCCTGAAAAAGCGGTCCGCTGGGCGATTCCACTGTCGCTGCTGGCCTGCGTACTGCTGGCGTTCTTCGACAAAATCAGCATTGCCGCGCTGTTTTCCGATAGCCATTTCCAGCAGGCGATGGGGATGGATTTTGACACCACGCGGCTGGGCATTCTGATGAGCGCCTTTCTGCTGAGCTACGGGTTTTCCTCGGTGCTGCTCAGCGGGCTGGGCGACCGTATCGCGCCGCTGCGCCTGCTCACCGGCATGATGGTGGTGTGGTGCATTTTAATGGTGATGATGGGCTTCACCCATAACTACACCGTGATGGTCACCTTGCGCATTCTGCTTGGTATCGCCGAAGGACCGCTGTTTCCGCTGGCGTTTGCCATCGTCCGCCACACTTTTCCGCAGCGGCTTCAGGCGCGGGCCACCATGCTGTGGCTGCTCGGGACACCGGTCGGCGCGGCGATTGGCTTTCCACTGTCGATTTGGTTGCTCAATACCTTTGGCTGGCAGAGCACCTTCTTTGTGATGGCGATGCTGACGGTGCCGGTGCTGATTTTCGTGCGCATCGGCCTGCGCGGGGTACAGCTGGAGAGCAAAGCGTCCGGCGAAAAGGTCTCCCAGGAGGCGCGCCGCGCGGCGCGGCGGGAGCTGTTCGTCAGCCC
Organism: Raoultella sp. T31; assembly: GCF_002806725.1. Lineage (NCBI taxonomy): Bacteria > Pseudomonadati > Pseudomonadota > Gammaproteobacteria > Enterobacterales > Enterobacteriaceae > Klebsiella > Raoultella sp. T31. Next base: position 30,630 of record NZ_PIBO01000007.1, on the reverse strand, counting down.
GCATTTCTGGATGATTTGCGTGTTTAACATCGCCTTTCTGGCCTATCTGTGGGGCATCAACGGTTGGCTGCCGGGCTATCTGATTAAAGGCAAAGGTATCCATCTGGAGCATGCCGGTTGGCTGTCGTCAATGCCGTTTATCGCCATGCTGCTGGGCGAAGTGATCGGCGCCTGGCTCTCCGATCGTCTTGATAAACGCGCCGCCGCCTGCTTTATCTCGCTGGCCGGGGCGGCGGTTGGCCTGGCGGCGGTGATGCACTTCGCCACCCCACTGACGGTCATTGCGGCGATGAGTTTTAGCACCTTTATGTGGGGCACCGGCGCACCCAATATTTTCGCCCTGCTGGCCAAGGCGACCCATCCCCGGGTCAGCGCCACGGCGGGGGGGATTTTCAACGGGCTGGGGAATTTTGCGGGCGCTCTGTCGCCGGCGGTGATGGGGGCGCTGATCGCCTTCACCCACAGCATGGATTCCGGGCTGATTTTTCTGGCGGTGATGGCGGCGGTGGGCTGCGTCCTGTTACTGCCGCTGCTGAGACGTTACTGAGGATAAAACGATGACTGATTCAAGCGTAACTGCAAAACAGGGTATCAAACCTGAACATCTGACGATGGAAGAGTGGGTAGAGTCGCGTATCGCGCGCTTTGAGGGACGGAAATATGACTGGAACGCGCTGAAATTCCAGGCCGATTTCGACCCGAAATATCGTCGCGCCCAGATGCGCTATATCGGCACCGGCGCCACCGGCGTGGCGAGCGATACCAATACCGTCGCGGCGGAAAACTTCACCTTCTCCACCATGGTGCTGCCAGCGAAATGCGAAGGGCCGCTGCACCTGCATGATGACGTCGAGGAGGTGTTCTTCATGCTCAAGGGGCAGATAACCCTGATGATTCAGGATGGTGACAGCTATAGCGAAACTGTGCTGCGCGAGCGCGATCTGATCTCCGTCCCGGCGGGTATCTACCGCGGGCTGTTTAACCACGGTGAGGAAGAGGCGCTGATGTGCGTGATGCTGGGCACCTGCAAGCCGAATATCCCGACCTATCCGGAAGATCACCCCCTGTCGAAAGTCAAACGTAATTAAGGAGGCGGTATGACGGGTTTTCGTGAACAAGGGCACGGCACGCCGCTGGTGCTGTTACACGGCATCAGCTCCGGCGCGGCCTCCTGGCATAAACAGATGGCGCTGTCCGGCTATCGCGTGCTGGCCTGGGATATGCCCGGTTATGGCGAAAGCCCGATGCTGCCGCTCGGGCAGGCGAATGCGGGCGATTATGCCGATGCGCTGGCGCGCATGCTGGACCACGCCGGCGTTGAGCGGGCGGTCGTGGTGGGGCACTCGCTCGGGGCGCTGGTGGCCAGCGCCTTTGCGGCGAAGTATCCCCGCCGCGTGCGCTATCTGGTGTTAGCCGATGTCGCACAGGGCTACGGCCAGGCGGAGCCGGAACAGCGGGAAAAAGTCTGGCACAGTCGCCAGCAGCTGATTGCGTCAGGCGTAGAACGGATGGCGCAATCCCGGGCGGCGAAGCTGCTGCATCCGTGTGCGGCGGAGGTCGATGTCGCCACCGTGGCCGCCGGAATGCGCAAGCTGCGTCGAGAGGGCTACCTGGCCGCGGCGTGGATGCTGGCGCACGACGATATTCACCGCTGGCTTGGCGATTATCACGGCCGGTTTGAGGTGTGGTGCGGTGAACAGGACGCCATCACGCAACCAGAGCTGGTGCGCGGTCTGGCGCTACGCTACGGCATGCGCTACACCGCGATTCCGCACGCGGGCCACGCCAGCTATCTCGATAATGAAACCTTTTTTAATCAACAGCTTTTACGGGTAGGGGAAGAGGTGCGCGATGAATGCACAAATTGAAGGCCGTGTAACGGTGGTCACCGGAGGATCGTCAGGGATCGGCTTTGAAACGCTGCGTCTGCTGCTGGGCGAAGGGGCGAAAGTCGCCTTCTGCGGCCGTCATCCCGACCGGCTCGCCAGCGCGCATGCCGCGTTGCAGAACGAGTATCCCGGAGCGGAGATTCTTTCTTACCGCTGCGACGTGCTGAAAGAAGAGGAGGTGCAGGCCTTTGCCGATGCGGTAGCGGCGCGTTTTGGCGGCGTGGATATGTTGATCAACAACGCCGGGCAGGGCTACGTGGCGCATTTTGCCGATACCCCGCGTGAAGCGTGGTTGCATGAGGCGGAGCTGAAACTGTTTGGCGTGATCAACCCGGTAAAGGCCTTCCAGCCGCAGCTGGAGCGCTCGGATATCGCCTCGATTACCTGCGTGAACTCGCTGCTGGCGCTGCAGCCGGAAGAACACATGATCGCCACCTCCGCCGCCCGCGCGGCGCTGCTCAATATGACGCTGACGCTGGCAAAAGATCTGGTGGGAAAAGGCATCCGCGTCAACTCGATTTTGCTGGGCATGGTGGAGTCGGGGCAGTGGCAGCGGCGCTTTGAAAACCGTGCCGATAAGCAGCAGAGCTGGCCCGAGTGGACCGCGGATATCGCCCGCAAACGCGGGATCCCGATGGCGCGTCTCGGTAAACCGCAGGAACCTGCGCAGGCGCTGCTGTTTCTGGCTTCGCCGCTGGCATCGTTTACCACCGGTGCCGCGCTGGATGTCTCCGGCGGTTTTTGCCGTCACCTGTAAGGAGCCATCATGAAAAAAATCATGCTTATCGGTTATGGCGCCATGGCGCAGGCGGTGATTGAACGGCTGCCCCCGCAGGTCACGTTAGGCTGGATTGTCGCCCGGGAAGGTCATCATGCGGCGATTCGCGCCCGCTTTGGCGATGCGCTGACGGTGCTTGACGATCCGCAATCCTGTACGGCAACCCCGGCTCTGGTGCTGGAGTGCGCCAGCCAACAGGCGGTCGCACAATATGGCGAAGCGATTCTCGCGCGCGGCTGGCATCTGGCGCTGATCTCTACCGGCGCGCTGGCCGATAGCGCGCTCGAACAGCGTTTATATCAGGCGGGCGGCAGGCTGACGCTGCTCTGCGGCGCGGTGGCCGGCATTGACGGACTGGCGGCGGCAAAAGAGGGCGGCCTTGAGCGTGTGACCTATCAGTCGCGCAAAAGCCCGGCCAGCTGGCGCGGGAGCTACGCGGAAATGCTGATCGACCTCAATGCGGTCAGCGAAGCGAAAATCTTTTTTGAGGGCAGCGCCCGCGAAGCAGCGCGCCTGTTTCCGGCGAATGCCAACGTGGCGGCGACCGTGGCGCTGGGCGGTATCGGTATGGACGACACGCGCGTGCAGCTGATGGTTGACCCGGCGACAAGACGTAACACCCACACGTTACATGTTGAAGGCGCGTTCGGGGAGTTTCGCCTGGAACTGAGCGGCCTGCCGCTGGCCAATAACCCCAAGACATCTACCCTGGCGGCACTGAGCGCGGTACGTGCCTGCCGTGAACTGGCACAAGGCTGAGAGGCGGCAATGGACGAATTAACAATTTTTATCGGCGGCCACTGGCGCCACGGCGGCGGCAAGTTGATGCACAGCTACTTTCCGGCGGACGGATCGGTGAACGCGACGCTGCGCGCGGCCAGTCTCGACGATCTACAGGAAGCGGTGAGCTGCGCCGAGCGCGCCTGGCAGGAACCGACGTGGCGCAACATGCTGCCGCACCTGCGGGCAAAGATCCTGCATAAGGTGGCGGATCTGATTGAATCCCATCTCGATGAACTGGCGCGAATGCAAAGTCGGGACAATGGCAAACCGCTGGCGGAAGCGCGAGGGCTGGTGATGAGCGCGGCGGGAAGCGCCCGCTATTTCGCCGCCGCCTGCGAACTGCTGGAAGGCGAACTGCCGACTCCGCGTCAGACAGACCTGCTAACCCTGAGCCGCTACGAGCCGCTGGGCGTGGTGGCGGCGATCACCCCGTGGAACTCGCCGATCGCCAGCGAAATGCAAAAAGTGGCGCCGGCGATCGCCGCCGGCAATGCGGTGATCCTCAAACCCGCGGAAGCGACGCCGCTGATGGCGCTGGAGCTGGCGCGGATCTTCGAGCAGGCCGGTTTACCTGCGGGGCTGCTGAGCGTGCTGCCGGGAAAAGGATCGGTGATTGGCGACGCGCTGGCGCGTCATCCGCTGGTGCGCAAAATTTCATTTACCGGCGGCACCCGCACCGGGCGCCATCTGGCGCACGTTGCGGCAGAAAAACTGATTCCCGCCTCGCTGGAGCTGGGCGGCAAATCGCCGACCATCGTGCTGGAAGATGCCGATATCGAACAGGCGGCGCGGGGGATCTGCTACGGCATTTTCAGCTCCGGCGGTCAGGCGTGCATCGCCGGTGCGCGGCTGTTTGTGCATGAAAAAGTTTACCCGCAGCTGATGGCGCGGCTGCTGGAGCTGACGCGCGGTCTGCGGATCGGCGATCCGTTCAGCAGCGATACCCACATCGGACCGCTGATTAATGAGCAACATCGTGCCGGGGTACTCGCGTATGTCGAACTGGCGAAACGCGAAGGCGGGCGGGTGCTGTGCGGAGGGGAGATCCCCGCCGATCCGGCGCTGGCGGCGGGTAGCTACTTCCAGCCGACGATCGTCGAAGGGCTGACGAATCAGGCGCGGGTCTGTCAGGAAGAGATCTTCGGTCCGGTGCTGGTGGCGATGCCCTTTCGTGATGAAGCCCAGCTGATCCGCGAAGCCAATGACTCGGTCTATGGTCTGGCGGCGGGGATCTGGACGCGGGATAGCGGGCGCGCCCTGCGCTTAAGTGAGCGTCTGGAAGCCGGGACGGTGTGGATCAACACCTACAAGGTTTTCTCTATTTCGACCCCGTTCGGCGGTTTTAAAGAGAGCGGTCTGGGCCGCGAAAAAGGTATTCAGGGGCTGAAAGCCTGGATGCAACAAAAGAGCATTTATCTGGCGACGGGTAATAGCGTGAATAACTGGTGCGATTGAGAGAAGGGTGAGCAATGAGCGAAATGATAACCGTCGGCGAAGCCATCGCCAGAACGCTGGAGCAGTACAAGGTTGAGGCTATTTACGGCGTCATCTCTATTCATAACCTGCCGGTTGCTGATGCTATGGGTCAGCGCGGCAACATCCGCTTTGTTCCGGCGCGTGGCGAGGCTGGTGCGGTGACTATGGCCGACGCCCACGGGCGCTTTTCCGGCCTCGGCGTGGCGCTGACCAGCACCGGCGCGGGCGCGGGTAACGCGGTGGGCGCGCTGGTCGAAGCGATGAACGCCTGCACGCCGCTGCTGCACTTGACCGGGCAGGTTGAGAAAGCGTGGCTGGACGCCGACACCGGGTTTATCCACGAAACCCGCGATCAGCTGACCTTCCTGAAAGCCAGTTCGAAACGCGCGTATCGCATCAGCAACGCCAACCAGGCGATCGCCATTTTGCACAAGGCGATTCAGGAAGCGCGGACGCCGCCATGCGGACCGGTCTCTGTGGAAATCCCGATTGATATTCAGGGCGCGAAAATCCCGCTGTCGCTGGTGACGAAACCGGTGAAACCGGCTTCGGTTCCAGCCGTAGATCCCGCGACGGTTGACGCACTGTGGGCACAGCTCAGGCAGGCGAAACAGCCGCTGCTGTGGCTGGGCGGCGGAGCTATAGGCAGCGAAGCGGCGGTGAAAAAACTGGCGGATGCGGGGATCACCGTGATCTCCAGTACCCACGGGCGCGGCGTGCTGCCGGACAGCCATCGCGCCAGCCTGCGCGCCTTCCATAATTCGCCTTCCGTTGAGGCGCTGATGGCGCAATGTGATTTCACCCTGGTCGCGGGCTCGCGTCTGCGCAGTAACGAAACACGTTCCTGGACGCTGGAACTGCCTTCGCCGCGGGTACAGATTGATATCGACCCGGCGGCGGCCAGCCGTAACTATCTGATGGACAACACGCTGATCGCCGATTGTTCTGTCCTGCTGGGTGCGCTGGCGGACAAGGTACAAGGTCGCGAATGGGGCAATGGTCACTGGGACGTTCAGGTAAAAGAGGCGCTGGCGCTGGCGGAGCACGGGCTGCGTGCACAGTGCGGCGCTTATGCCCGGCTGAATGATGCTATCGAACAGGCGCTGCCTGATGATGGCATTCTGGTCCGCGATATCACCGTCTCCGGCAGCCTGTGGGGCAGTCGTCTGTTCCGCGCAAAGGGTCCGCTGATGAACGTGCATTCGCTGGCGGGGGCCATTGGTATGGGGCTGCCGATGGCCATCGGCACGGCGATTGCCAACCCGCAGCGCAAGATTGTCGGCCTGGTCGGCGATGGCGGTCTGAGCCTCAACCTCGGAGAGCTGGCGACGCTGGCGCAGGAAAAGGCCAACGTCACGCTGATTATCATGAACGATGGCGGCTATGGCGTGATGCGCGGTATTCAGGATAAATATTTCGGCGGCCGCCAGTATTACAACGAGCTGCACACGCCGGATTTCACGCTACTGGCGCAGGCCATCGGTCTGCAGGCGTGGAGCGTTGAGCGAGCGGAGGATTTCACCTCGGTGATGACCGAAGCGCTGGCGACGCCGGGGCCGTCGGTCGTGGAGGTCAGGATGGGCAGTATTGGCGCGCTGCGTTTTGCCGGGCCGCCGCAAAAGACGCTGTACTAAGCTCTTTTCCCCTCTCTGCGTTGCAGAGAGGGGAAGGGGAGATTACTTAATGCCGTCAGCCTTCATGCGATCGCGGATATGCTGGGCACGCGCTTCGGAGGCCGGGTGATCGTCAAACATTGAGCTTTGGCGACCGGCTTCCAGCTTAGCCAGCTTCTCGAAGCTGGTGGCCAGCCCCACCGGGTTAATCCCGCGTTTACGCAGCAGATCGTAGGAGTAGTCGTCCGCTTCGGACTCCTGGCGCTGGGAGAACTGCGAGTTCACCAGTTTTTCGCCCAGATCGCCAAGCTGAGATTGCGACAGGCTGCCGACGATGCCGCCCGCCGAAGCGGCGGCGGCGCGAACGGCGTTGGTACCGAGCGCGACCTGCATACCTTTCTTCACGTGGCCGAGGGCGACGTGGCCCATCTCATGGCCGATCACCGCTTCAACTTCGTTATCGTTCATGATGTCCATCAGGCCGCTATAGACGCGGATGCAGCCGTTAGCCATTGCGAACGCGTTGACGTCCTTGGTTTCATACACTTTGTAATTCACCGGCTGACCGTTGATATTGTCGCCCAGCGCGGCGGCGATTTTGCTCAGGCGCTTGCTGTATTCGCTGCTGGCGGGCGAAATTGTGGCTTTGCTGTCCATCTCTTTGCAAGCCTGGTCACTTAAGCTTTTAACCTGGGCGTCGCTCAGGGAGTAAGCCTGAAAAGCTTCAGCGCCCGAACTGAGAAGGGCGTTGGAGTCCATGTTCTGGCATCCGGTGAGCGTTGCTGCGATCCCAAGGGCAAGAATAGTTGAGCGAATTTTCATTTTTATCTTCCACACTCGTACGATTTTCTGACTGAAAAAGGCAACAATAAGGTTGTCGCATCCTGTACAAATTATAAAGACTATTGCGTGACGCGGGCGAGAGGATTCCGTGGCAGCACAACGTGTTCCGGAGATTTCTTAAACCACAAAAGGATGCTCCATGTACATGCTTTCTCGCTTGGGTTACATTGTTGACACTTTTTTCTGGCGTAGCCCAAAACGCGCTCTCGTCAAGTCGTTAAGGGTATGGCCTTCAACAGTCCGAACTGGAGTCAAAATGTCCTCACGTAAAGAGCTTGCTAACGCTATTCGTGCGCTGAGCATGGATGCTGTACAGAAAGCCAAATCCGGCCACCCGGGTGCCCCGATGGGTATGGCTGACATTGCCGAAGTCCTGTGGCGTGATTTCATGAACCATAACCCGCAGAATCCGGCCTGGGCCGACCGCGACCGCTTTGTGCTGTCCAACGGCCACGGCTCGATGCTGATTTATAGCCTGCTGCACCTCACCGGTTATGATCTGCCGATCGAAGAGCTGAAAAACTTCCGTCAACTGCACTCTAAGACTCCGGGCCACCCGGAAGTGGGCTACACCGCTGGCGTTGAAACCACCACCGGCCCGTTGGGCCAGGGGATTGCTAACGCCGTGGGCATGGCTATCGCGGAAAAAACGCTGGCTGCGCAGTTCAACCGTCCGGGCCACGATATCGTCGACCACTTCACCTACGCCTTTATGGGCGACGGCTGCATGATGGAAGGGATCTCTCACGAGGTCTGCTCCCTGGCCGGTACCCTGAAACTGGGTAAACTGGTGGCGTTCTATGATGATAACGGTATCTCCATCGACGGTCATGTAGAAGGCTGGTTCACTGATGACACCGCGAAGCGTTTCGAAGCCTACGGCTGGCACGTGGTGCGCGGCGTTGACGGTCACGACGCTGACGCCATCAAACGCGCGGTAGAAGAAGCGCGTGCGGTTACCGACAAACCGTCCCTGCTGATGTGCAAAACCATCATCGGTTTCGGTTCGCCGAACAAAGCCGGTACTCACGACTCTCACGGCGCACCGCTGGGTGATGCAGAAATCGCTCTGACCCGCGAAGCGCTGGGCTGGAAACATCCGGCCTTCGAAATCCCGTCTGACATCTATGCGCAGTGGGATGCCAAAGAAGCCGGTCAGGCGAAAGAAGCGGCCTGGAACGAGAAGTTCGCGGCTTATGCCAAAGCCTTCCCGCAGGAAGCGGCTGAATTCACCCGTCGTATGAAGGGCGAAATGCCGGCTGACTTCGACGCCAAAGCCAGTGAATTTATCGCTAAGCTGCAGGCTAACCCGGCGAAAATCGCCAGCCGTAAAGCGTCGCAGAATGCGATTGAAGCGTTTGGCCCGCTGCTGCCGGAATTCCTCGGCGGTTCCGCTGACCTGGCGCCGTCCAACCTGACTCTCTGGTCTGGTTCGAAAGCGATTAACGAAGACACCGCCGGTAACTATATCCATTACGGCGTGCGTGAATTCGGCATGACCGCGATCGCTAACGGGATCTCTCTGCACGGTGGTTTCCTGCCGTACACCTCCACCTTCCTGATGTTCGTGGAATATGCCCGTAACGCGGTGCGTATGGCGGCGCTGATGAAACAGCGTCAGGTGATGGTCTACACCCACGACTCCATCGGTCTGGGCGAAGATGGCCCGACGCACCAGCCGGTAGAGCAGGTGGCGTCCCTGCGCGTGACCCCGAACATGTCCACATGGCGTCCGTGTGACCAGGTGGAATCGGCGGTGGCGTGGAAATATGGCGTTGAGCGTCACGACGGCCCGACCGCGCTGATCCTCTCTCGTCAGAACCTGGCGCAGCAGGATCGTAGCGAACAGCAGCTGAAAGACATCGCTCGCGGTGGCTACGTGCTGAAAGAGTGCGCAGGTCAGCCAGAGCTTATCTTCATCGCCACCGGTTCTGAAGTTGAACTGGCGGTTGCCGCGTGGGATAAACTGACTGCCGAAGGCGTGAAGGCGCGCGTGGTCTCCATGCCGTCCACCGATGCGTTCGACAAGCAGGATGCGGCGTACCGCGAATCCGTACTGCCGAAAGCGGTCTCTGCTCGCGTGGCCATCGAAGCCGGCATCGCCGACTACTGGTTCAAATACGTCGGCCTGAACGGCGCTATCGTTGGCATGACCACCTTCGGTGAGTCTGCGCCGGCAGAGCTGCTGTTCGAAGAGTTCGGCTTCACCGTTGACAACGTGGTTGCTAAAGCGAAAGCGCTGCTGTAGTCGTTATCTGCCCGGTTATCCGGGCGATAACCGCAGAACAAGCCGGGATAAACGCCCGGCTTTTTTTTCGCGCCGTTATTCCCGATAGCCGCCGACAGATTGCGTATTATTCCAACCAAAATGTGATTTACGTCAGATAACTCACTTCTTCCGCTGGACAGATATTCCTTTTATTCCTCGTTTCGCTTATTCTAGCTGAAGCGTTTCAGTCGTTTAAATGTTCGACAATTAATCAATCAGTCGCAGTTTGCGACGGGTAAGGTTTCCCTTCGGGCGTTGCTGGATTACTCTGTCAGCCATCTCAAATCAGGGACAACCTTGCAGGAGACCTATGACCATACGCATCGCGATTAATGGCTTCGGTCGCATAGGACGCAACGTGGTTCGCGCTTTATATGAATCCGGGCGTCGTGCGGAAATCACCGTGGTGGCAATCAACGAGCTGGCGGATGCGGCGGGCATCGCGCATTTGTTGAAATATGACACCAGTCATGGGCGCTTTGCCTGGGATGTTCGCCAGGAGAGAGAGCAGCTTTACGTCGGCGATGATGCCATACGTCTGCTGCACGAACCTTCGATTGAGGCGCTGCCCTGGCGGGAGCTGGCGGTTGATATTGTTCTCGATTGTACCGGCGTATACGGCAGCCGCGAACACGGCGAAGCCCATATTCGGGCAGGGGCGAAGAAAGTGCTCTTTTCCCACCCCGGCAGCAGCGATCTCGACGCGACCGTTGTATTTGGCGTCAACCATGATGAGTTGCGCCCGGAGCACCGTATTGTCTCTAACGCCTCCTGCACGACCAACTGCATTATCCCGGTCATAAAACTGTTAGATGATGCCTACGGCATCGAGTCAGGAACGGTAACGACAATCCACTCCGCCATGCACGATCAACAGGTGATCGATGCTTATCATCCGGATCTGCGCCGTACGCGCGCGGCCAGCCAGTCGATTATTCCGGTTGATACCAAACTCTCTGCGGGGATCACGCGAATTTTCCCGCAGTTTAACGACCGTTTCGAGGCGATTGCGGTCCGCGTACCGACGATTAATGTGACGGCAATTGACCTTAGCGTGACGGTGAAAAAACCCGTAAAGGCTAACGAAGTCAACCAGTTGCTGCAAAAAGCAGCACAAGGTGCATTTCATGGTATAGTTGACTATACGGAATTGCCGTTGGTCTCGATAGATTTCAACCACGACCCGCACAGCGCTATCGTTGATGGCACGCAAACCCGGGTCAGTGGTGCCCATCTGATCAAAACATTGGTCTGGTGTGATAATGAATGGGGCTTTGCTAACCGGATGCTCGACACGACGTTAGCGATGGCCGTTATTGGTTTCAGGTGAGACATCCCTGCGCAACATTGCTCGCGATGGAGCGCATGGCGTCTGCAAAACTTTAAGAATCATTGAGAGGATTCACCATGTCTGTAATTAAGATGACCGATCTGGATCTGGCTGGTAAACGCGTTTTTATCCGTGCCGATCTGAACGTACCAGTCAAAGACGGGAAAGTAACCAGCGACGCGCGTATCCGTGCTTCTCTGCCGACCATTGAGCTGGCGCTGAAACAGGGTGCTAAAGTGATGGTTACTTCTCACCTGGGTCGTCCGACCGAAGGCGAGTACAACGAAGAATTCTCTCTGCTGCCGGTTGTTAATTACCTGAAAGACAAACTGTCTAACCCGGTACGTCTGGTTAAAGACTACCTGGATGGCGTTGAAGTGGCTGCCGGTGAACTGGTCGTGCTGGAAAACGTTCGCTTTAACAAAGGCGAGAAGAAAGACGACGAAGCGCTGTCTAAGAAATACGCGGCGCTGTGCGACGTGTTTGTGATGGACGCTTTCGGTACCGCACACCGCGCTCAGGCTTCCACTCACGGTATCGGTAAATTCGCCGATGTTGCGTGCGCAGGCCCGCTGCTGGCGGCTGAACTGGACGCGCTGGGTAAAGCGCTGAAAGAGCCGGCTCGTCCGATGGTTGCTATCGTGGGTGGTTCTAAAGTTTCCACTAAACTGACCGTGCTGGATTCCCTGTCTAAAATCGCTGACCAGCTGATCGTCGGTGGCGGCATCGCCAACACCTTCGTTGCCGCTCAGGGCCACAACGTCGGTAAATCCCTGTACGAAGCTGACCTGGTTGACGAAGCGAAACGTCTGCTGACCACCTGCGACATCCCGGTTCCGACCGACGTTCGCGTGGCAACTGAGTTCTCCGAAACAGCGACCGCAACGCTGAAATCTGTTACTGACATCAAAGATGACGAGCAGATCCTGGACCTCGGCGATGTTTCCGCACAGAAACTGGCTGATATCCTGAAAAACGCGAAAACTATTCTGTGGAATGGTCCGGTCGGCGTATTCGAATTCCCGAACTTCCGCAAAGGGACTGAAATCGTGGCTAACGCCATCGCTGACAGCGAAGGTTTCTCCATCGCCGGCGGCGGTGACACCCTGGCCGCGATTGACCTGTTCGGCATTGCGGACAAAATTTCCTACATCTCCACTGGCGGCGGCGCATTCCTCGAATTCGTGGAAGGCAAAGTTCTGCCAGCAGTAGCCATGCTCGAAGAGCGCGCTAAGAAGTAATTCAGTTCAGGCGGGGTAACCCGCCTGTTTTTCAGCGCGCTTAAAGGCTCGCGAACCTTCTTCAACGGTCGAAGATACAGATACAGGATTAAGTAACATGTCTAAAATTTTTGATTTCGTAAAACCGGGCGTCATCACTGGCGACGACGTTCAGAAAGTGTTCCAGGTAGCTAAAGAAAATAACTTTGCTCTGCCGGCGGTTAACTGTGTGGGTACTGACTCCATCAACGCCGTTCTGGAAGCTGCTGCAAAAGTTCGTGCTCCGGTTATCGTTCAGTTCTCCAACGGCGGCGCTGCGTTTATCGCTGGCAAAGGCGTGAAAACTGACGTTCCTCAGGGCGCAGCAATCCTCGGTGCTATCTCTGGCGCACATCACGTTCATCAGATGGCTGAACACTACGGTGTGCCGGTTATTCTGCACACCGACCACTGCGCGAAGAAACTGCTGCCGTGGATCGACGGCCTGCTGGACGCGGGTGAAAAACACTTCGCTGCTACCGGCAAACCGCTGTTCTCTTCTCACATGATCGACCTGTCTGAAGAGTCCCTGCACGAAAACATCGAAATCTGCTCTAAATATCTGGCGCGTATGGCCAAAATGGACATGACGCTGGAAATCGAACTGGGTTGCACCGGTGGCGAAGAAGACGGCGTGGACAACAGCCACATGGACGCTTCTGCCCTGTACACTCAGCCGGAAGACGTTGATTACGCGTACACTGAGCTGAGCAAAATCAGCCCGCGTTTCACCATCGCCGCTTCCTTCGGTAACGTACACGGCGTGTACAAGCCGGGTAACGTCGTCCTGACCCCGACCATCCTGCGCGATTCTCAGGAATATGTTTCTAAGAAACACAACCTGCCGCACAACAGCCTGAACTTCGTCTTCCACGGCGGTTCCGGTTCTTCCGCTCAGGAAATCAAAGACTCCGTAAGCTACGGCGTTATCAAAATGAACATCGATACCGACACCCAATGGGCAACCTGGGACGGTATCCTGCAGTACTACAAAACCAACGAAGCTTACCTGCAGGGCCAGCTGGGCAACCCGAAAGGCGAAGACCAGCCGAACAAGAAATACTACGATCCGCGCGTATGGCTGCGTGCCGCACAGACGTCCATGGTGACTCGTCTGGAGCAGGCATTTAAAGAGCTGAACGCGGTAGACGTTCTGTAAAAAATCTTTTTCTTGCCCGAAAGCCCGCTGAACAGCGGGCTTTTTTTTATGGTTGAACAACGCGATATCTCGCGGTGAACTGTGATCAACTTGGCAAAACACGGGCATATTGTTTACCCTTAGTTAACCTGTCGCTGTACAGGTTTGGTTTTTTATTCCCCCTACGGGTATTCATAAGGAAGATTAAATGGAAGAGTTGAACGTTGGCGATAGCCTACACAACGCCAGTTCCTGGCTGGTGCGCAATCAGGAAGTCCTGCTGAGCTATGCCGTCAATATCGTTGCCGCTATCGCGATTATTATCGTCGGTATGATTGTGGCACGGGTCATCTCTAATACGGTGAACCGACTGATGCTGGCGCGTAAGATTGATGCGACCGTTGCCGATTTTCTGTCCGCCCTGGTGCGCTATGCCGTTGTCGCGTTCACCCTGATTGCCGCATTAGGCCGCGTAGGCGTGCAGACGGCATCGGTGATCGCCGTCCTCGGCGCCGCCGGTTTAGCCGTAGGCCTGGCGCTGCAAGGCTCGCTGGCGAACCTTGCCTCCGGTGTGCTGCTGGTGACTTTCCGTCCGTTCCGCGCAGGGGAATACGTTGATCTTGGCGGCACGGCGGGGACGGTGCTCAACGTGCAAATTTTCTCCACTACGCTGCGCACGGCTGACGGAAAAATCATCATCATCCCGAATAAGAAGGTGATCGAAGGCAATATCACTAACTTCTCGCGCGAGCCGGCACGCCGTAATGAACTTATCATTGGCGTGGGGTATGACTCCGATATTGAGCTGGTGAAGAAGCTGATCACCGATATTATTGAATCCGACGATCGCATCCTTAAAGATCGTGAAAGGGTTGTCCGTCTGAATGAACTCGGCGCATCGTCCATCAATTTTGTGGTACGCGTGTGGAGTAAAAGCAGCGATCTGCAAAACGTCTACTGGGATGTGCTGGAACGTGTGAAGCGCGATTTTGATGCCAACGGTATCAACTTTCCCTATCCGCAGATGGATGTGAATGTTAAAAGTCTCAAAGAGCCTTCTGAGTAATCTCCCCGGCCCGGCGTCTCCTGCCGGGCCTGTTATTAGCATCGCTAATAGTTAATAAATATTTTCCATTTCCTCTAATAAAAACGCCGCTGTATAGTCTGCGCTTATGACGAAAGAGTAGGGTTTTTATTATGCTATCTTATTATTTTCAGGGGCTTATGCTGGGCGCTGCGATGATCCTGCCGCTTGGCCCGCAAAACGCTTTTGTGATGAATCAGGGGATTCGTCGGCAGTATCATTTGATGATCGCGCTCCTGTGCGCGTTGAGCGATCTGTTGCTGATTTGCGCCGGTATTTTTGGCGGTAGCGCATTGCTGATGCAGTCGCCGTGGCTACTGGCACTGGTCACCTGGGGAGGCGTGGCCTTTCTGCTATGGTATGGTTTTGGCGCTCTGAGAACGGCGTTGAGCAGCAACCTGGAACTGGCCAGCGCGGAAGTCATGAAGCAGGGGCGCTGGAAAATTATCGTCACCATGCTGGCGGTCACCTGGCTTAACCCGCATGTCTATCTCGACACTTTCGTCGTGTTGGGCAGCCTGGGGGGACAGCTGGCCGTGGAGCCAAAGCGCTGGTTTGCGTTAGGCACCATCAGCGCGTCATTCCTGTGGTTCTTTGGCCTGGCGCTGCTGGCGGCGTGGCTGGCGCCACGCTTACGTACTGCGCGAGCGCAGCGGATTATTAATGTGCTGGTCGGTCTGGTGATGGGGGTTATTGCGCTGCAGCTGGCGAAAGATGGTCTCCAGCATGTCCAGGCCCTTTTTTACCAGGCTTAGTCCGATGGACTTTCGCTGCGGACGCGTTAAGCTTGCAGACATGCGTCCGTAGACGGGCGACCCAATGTAAGATGGAGAAACGACAGTGAAGTTAAAACTCATAGCCCTCGCGGCAGCAATCGGATTGAGTGCGGTGGCAGTACAGGCAAATGAATTGCCGAATGGCCCACACATTGTAACCTCGGGTACCGCCAGCGTCGCCGCCGTACCGGATATCGCCACTCTGGCGATTGAAGTGAACGTTGCCGCGAAAGACGCCGCATCGGCGAAAAAGCAGGCCGACGATCGCGTGGCGCAGTATCTCTCTTTCCTCGAAAAGAATGGCATCGCCAAAAAAGATATCAACTCAGCAAACCTGCGTACCCAGCCTGATTACGACTATCAGAATGGCAAAAGCATTCTGAAAGGCTACCGCGCGGTGCGCACCGTCGAAGTGACGTTGCGTCAACTGGACAAGCTGAACGGTTTGTTGGATGGCGCGCTGAAAGCGGGTCTGAATGAAGTTCGTTCTGTTTCGCTGGGCGTTGCGCAACCGGATGCCTATAAAGATAAAGCGCGTAAAGCGGCCATTGATGACGCGGTACATCAGGCGCAAGAGCTGGCGTCAGGCTTCCACAGCAAGCTGGGACCGGTGTATAGCGTGCGTTACCATGTGTCGAACTATCAGCCGAGCCCGATGGTACGCATGATGAAGGCTGCCGATGCGGCGCCGGTCTCCGCGCAGGAAACCTACGAGCAGGCGACCATTCAGTTTGACGATCAGGTCGATGTTGTTTTTGAACTGCAGCCCGCTCAGCCCGCTGCGGCCCCCGCAGCGCCGGCTAAGCAGCCTGATGCGGCACAGTAAGCTATAAAAACAAAAAGCCACTTCATCTGAAGTGGCTTTTTTATCACCGGCGTTTAGTCCTGGCGCAGCACCTTGTGGCCGTAATCGATCAATGCATCGGTGACCCGGCGCATCATCCGGCTTTCCGGCGCGAAGCGGTGCCAGTAGAGCATCCGACGCTGAAACAGCCCCGGCGTGAGGTCGATAAGCTCGCCGCTGTTGAGCTCTTTTTCAATCTGCAGATGCGGGATCATGCAGCAGGTGGTGCCCTGGCGCGCAAGCTGCACAAAGGCTTCAGAAGAGTTAACGATATGGCACGGGACGCTGCCCGGCGGCAAATCGAAGTTCTGCTGTAAAAACGCCTGATGCATATCATCCAGATGATCGAAAGCGACAACCGGTGCTTTCAGCAGCGCTGAGCGGGTGACGCCGTTAGGGAAATAGCGTTGCGCAAACTCTTTCGAGGCGACGAACAGGTAGTCCAGCGCCCCGAGTTGATCCACCAGACAGCTTGGCAGCGCCTGCGGCTGAATACTCACCGCGCCGACCACTTCGCCGCGGCGCAAGCGTTCCTGAGTTCGGGTTTCATCTTCCACCTGCAGATTGAGGCGGATAGGGGAGTCGGAAAGGACGTTAGACAGCGCGGGCAAAAGCCAGGTCGCCAGACTGTCGGCGTTGACTGCCAGCGACAGCAGCAGCGGCGTGGAGCCGGTCTGTTCATCGCCCAGCCACTCCTCTTCCAGCAGCTCAACCTGACGCAGCAGAGCCAGCAGTTTCTGTCCTTGTTCGGTCGGACGCGGCGGCACGGTACGGACCAGCAGCGGCTGGCCGAACATATTTTCCAGCTGTTTTATACGCTGAGAGACGGCGGACTGTGTAATGCATAGCTTCTGCGCGGCGCGCTCAAACCCACGTTCTCTGATCACCGCATCCAGCGCTTGTAATGTTCTGTAGTCCGGTCGTTTCATTATTCTGGCGTACCCCTGTCACTTTTCATTAACTCGCACTATGACATAAATTCGCTTTTGATGAAGATGAAAAATGGTCTGTTCAGTTGTGTGACCGTGCCGCAGGGACAATTCCGCCCCCGGTGTTCTATAATGCGCCACAGGTATTCACATCTCGGACCATAATCATGACGCAAGATGAACTGAAAAAAGCAGTAGGCTGGGCGGCATTGCAGTATGTACAACCGGGCACCATCGTGGGTGTCGGCACGGGCTCCACGGCCGCGCATTTTATCGATGCGCTGGGCACCATGAAAGGGCAGATTGAAGGCGCTGTTTCCAGCTCTGATGCCTCCACCGAAAAACTGAAAAGCCTTGGCATTCCGGTTTTCGATCTTAACAGCGTGGACCGTCTGGGGATCTATGTTGATGGCGCTGACGAGATTAACGGCCATATGCAGATGATCAAAGGCGGTGGGGCGGCGTTAACCCGCGAAAAGATTATCGCCTCGGTAGCCGACAAGTTTATCTGTATCGCTGATGCCTCTAAGCAGGTGGATATTCTGGGCAAATTCCCACTGCCGGTAGAAGTCATCCCGATGGCGCGTAGCGCCGTTGCGCGTGAGCTGGTGAAGCTGGGCGGTCGTCCGGAGTATCGCCAGGGCGTGGTGACCGACAACGGTAACGTGATTCTTGACGTGTTCGGCCTGGAAATTCTGGATGCCATCGCGCTGGAAAATAAAATTAACGGTATTCCTGGCGTCGTCACCGTCGGCCTGTTTGCCAACCGCGGAGCGGATGTGGCACTGATCGGAACCGCCGATGGCGTGAAAACCATCGTAAAATAATATAATTGGGGGGGCGAATGGCTCCCCCGCAAATATTTTTTCTCCAGGCTGAATTTGGTGACTTCTGTCACATTTATGTGCTATGCCTTAGTAACAATCTGCCTTTTCTTTTATTTCTGGTGTTTTGTCCCGTCATTTCCCTCTGCGTGATATTTCTTCAGGTCGTCGACGCAAACGTTCATATTGCCGCGATAGTTTTTTTTGATATGTTGCTGAGAAGAACTTTCGTTCGGCACGACATCAGATAAGACAAAACAGGACGGGGAAATGGCTAAGGTATCACTGGAAAAAGACAAAATTAAGTTTCTGCTGGTTGAAGGTGTGCATCAAAAAGCGCTGGAGAATCTTCGCGCGGCGGGCTACACCAATATCGAATTTCATAAAGGTGCGCTGGACAGCGAAGCGCTGAAAGCGTCGATCCGTGATGCCCATTTCATTGGCCTGCGTTCCCGTACGCATCTGACTGAAGAGATCTTTGCCGCAGCGGAAAAACTGGTGGCGGTCGGCTGTTTCTGTATCGGCACCAACCAGGTTGATTTAGACGCGGCAGCGAAACGCGGGATTCCCGTTTTCAACGCGCCGTTCTCAAATACCCGCTCCGTTGCTGAGCTGGTCATTGGCGAACTGCTGCTGATGCTACGCGGCGTACCGGAAGCTAACGCCAAAGCGCACCGCGGCGTGTGGAACAAACTGGCGGTCGGCAGTTTTGAAGCGCGTGGTAAAAAACTGGGGATTATCGGTTACGGTCACATTGGTACCCAGCTGGGTATTCTGGCTGAATCTCTGGGGATGCACGTCTATTTCTATGATATCGAAAGCAAACTGCCGCTGGGTAACGCCACCCAGGTCCAGCATCTCTCCGACCTGCTGAATATGAGCGATGTGGTCAGTCTGCATGTGCCGGAAAACGCCTCCACCAAAAATATGATGGGTGCGCAGGAACTGGCGCTGATGAAACCTGGCGCGCTGCTGATCAACGCCTCGCGCGGTACGGTTGTGGATATCCCTGCGCTGTGCGATGCGCTGGCGCGTAAGCACCTGGCGGGGGCGGCGATTGACGTCTTCCCGACCGAACCGGCGACCAACAGCGATCCGTTCACCTCGCCGCTGTGCGAGTTTGACAACGTCATCCTGACGCCGCATATCGGCGGCTCGACTCAGGAAGCGCAGGAGAATATCGGTCTGGAAGTGGCCGGTAAGCTGGCGAAGTATTCCGACAACGGTTCAACGCTCTCTGCGGTGAACTTCCCGGAAGTGTCGCTGCCGCTGCACGGCGGTCGTCGTTTGCTGCATATCCACGAAAACCGTCCGGGCGTGCTGACTGCTATCAACCAGATCTTTGCCACGCAGAGCATCAACATTGCAGCGCAGTATCTGCAAACCACGCCGCAGATGGGCTATGTGGTCATTGATATTGAAGCTGAAGAAGATGTAGCTCAGCAAGCGCTGCAGGCCATGAAGGCAATCCCGGGTACCATTCGCGCCCGTCTGCTGTTCTAACTTCTTTTTTGCCAGCGGGCAGGTCATCGACCTGCCCCTTTTCTCCTGATAGACCCTTCTGCAATTTCCCGTCGCCATACCAAACGCTTTGCGAGTCTTGCCGCAAACGGTGATTAAAGCCGATTGAAGTCGTTGTGCCTGAAAGAAAGGAATCTACGATAAAGACTCTGCGTGGGGCTGATACGGGAAAGCCCCTACCGAGGCAGGGGCTCTAAAAGGAAAGGGACGATGATGAGACTCTTCATCATGCTGCTTATCCTGTTAATCATTGCCTGGCCGGTATATTAACAGAGAGAATGCAGGAGGGAGGTTCGCCTCCCTCACCCTTTACCCAGGAATTTAGGTGAAAAAATCAGCAATGTCAATTGTTCGGGCATTTTACCAGAGCCAGGTTTTTGACGGCGTGATGACTGCGGGCAGCGGGATATCCCACTGCTCCGTCGGCAGCGCGTCGACCTGTTGGCAATCATGAGCGTAGCCGACCGGCTGCAGGCGATGCTGCCGCCAGTTTTGCAGCGTCCGGTCGTAAAATCCGCCGCCCATTCCCAGGCGCTGTCCCGCGGCATCAAACGCGACCAGCGGCGTTACCAGTACATCCAGCTGGCTCAGAGGGAGGACATCCCGGACGTCGAGCTTCGGTTCGCGGATTTTCAGGCGATTCACCACCAGATCGCTGCTTGGGTGGTAGTGCAGAAACAGAAGATTGCCGGGGCTGAACGGATGAAGCACGGGGAGATAGACCCGTTTGCCCGCCCGCCAGAGCTGATCAATCAGCGCCCGCGTATCCAGCTCGCCATCAAACGAAAGAAATACCGCGACCGTATGCGCGAGCAGAACCGGCGTATACGCCATCATTCTGTCCGCCGCCTGGAGGGCGAACTGCGTTTGCTGCTCCGGCGTTAACGCGCGTCGGCGTTGTCGGATCTGCTGGCGAATTTGCTGCCTGGTATAGGGGGGATCTGACAGTAGAGTCATACCTGAGTCTCATCGGTAAGCAAACGATACAAACAGGCGTAGTTTAATACACGACGGCAAAAGCCGAAAATTAACTTAGGGAAGGGGAAACGAAAAAGAAGGGAATCTCCGAGATGCCGCCGCAGGCTGTAACCCTTGAACCCTTGGTTCAAGGTGAATGCGTCGTCACAGTTTTAAGGCTTCTCGGACGGACCGAGCATGCTCACCAACCATGGAGCGCCACATTCTTGTGGTATGAAATATCGGCTCAGGGGACTGGCCCGCTTGCAAACATCTCAGAGAAATTTTGTTCTTGCGCTTACTCTAACACAGTTAACTGCAAAGTGTTATTCAAACTTCGGCCCGGTTCTTTCGCTTGTGCGACCTTGCTCAAGCAACGCTTGTTCGATGGTCTGCTGAAGCATCCGAATACGCTGTTCCATGCTGGAGGCGTAATCGCGGGTTTTCGCTTTTTCCTGAGTCAACTCGTAGCTGATGTTCAACGCGGCGATGAAGACCAGCTGCTCAGTATTTGTGACTCTAGTGCGTTCTTTTAAATCTTGCAACCGCTGATTCAGGTCATCAGCTGCCTGATTCAAGGCATCCCTTTGTTCAGGCGGGCAATTCACACGCAGTGAACGGCCAAAAATTTGGAGATCGACGGGTTGTGCAGACATGCCACCTTCCTGCTGATTGACTGCGCGGCCTTCACGCCCGAATCCGGGGCTGCAAAGGGGCGACACTATAGCTACCCTGGTGCGAAGGTACAAGCCCTATTCTGGTTCACCAGGGTCCAAAGTGGTAGCATATCATGAATATTCCTCCCAACGATGACGAATGCGCATGTCTATACAGAACGAAATGCCTGGCTACAACGCCGTAGACCAGTTACTGAACCAACAGGGCGTGGGCTTAACCCCGGCCGAAATGCACGGTTTGATCAGTGGGATCCTGTGCGGCGGCAATAAAGACAGCAGCTGGCAGCCGCTGGTGCACGACCTGACAAACGAAGGCCTTGCATTCGGGCATGAGCTGGCCGAGTCTCTGCGCGCCATCCATTCCGTGACCAGCGACTCGCTGGAAGACGACGGTTTCCTGTTCCAGCTCTATTTACCGGAAGGTGACGCGGTCAGCGTGTTTGAACGTGCCGACGCGCTGGCCGGTTGGGTTAACCATTTCCTGCTCGGACTGGGCGTCACGCAGCCTAAACTGGATAAAATCAAAGACGACACCGGCGAAGCCATCGACGACCTGCGTAACATTGCGCAACTGGGGTACGACGAAGACGAAGATCAGGAAGAGCTGGAGATGTCGTTGGAAGAGATTATCGAGTACGTGCGCGTCGCTGCGCTGCTGTGCCACGAAACCTTTTCTCGCCAGCAGCCAACCGCACCGGAAGTTCGCAAGCCAACATTACACTAACGATAATTTGTTGAGGGGGCGTCATGACACAGCAGGAATTTCTTTCTCGTCGCCAGGCATTGCTGGCGCAGATGCAGCCAGGCAGCGCCGCGCTGATTTTCGCCGCACCGGAAGCGGTCCGCAGCGCCGATTCAGAATACCCCTACCGGCAGAACAGCGATTTTTGGTACTTCACGGGATTTAATGAGCCGGAAGCCCTGCTGGTGTTGATTAAAAGCGACGACACCCACAACCATAGCGTGCTGTTTAACCGCGTTCGCGATCTGACCGCAGAGATCTGGTTCGGCCGTCGTCTGGGGCAGGAGGCCGCGCCGTCAAAGCTGGGCGTCGACCGCGCTCTGGCGTTCAGCGAAATTAATCAGCAATTATTCCAGCTGCTTAACGGCCTTGATGCTATCTATTTTGCCCAGGGCGAATATGCCTGTGCCGACAAAATCGTCTTCACCGCGCTGGAAAAACTGCGTAAAGGCGTGCGCCAGAATCTGCAGGCGCCCGGCTCAGTGATTGACTGGCGGCCGATGGTGCATGAGATGCGCCTGTTTAAATCGCCGGAAGAGCTGGAGGTGATGCGCCGCGCTGGCGAAATTTCCGCGCTGGCGCATACCCGTGCGATGCAGAAATGCCGTCCGGGCATGTTCGAATACCAGCTGGAAGGGGAAATTCTGCATGAATTCAACCGCCACGGCGCCCGTTTTCCTTCCTATAACACCATCGTCGGCGGTGGGGAAAACGGCTGTATTCTCCATTACACGGAAAACGAATCCGAGCTGCGCGATGGCGACCTGGTGCTGATTGACGCCGGCTGTGAATACCGCGGCTATGCCGGCGATATTACCCGCACCTTCCCGGTGAACGGTAAATTCAGCCCGGCGCAGCGCGAGATTTACGATATTGTCCTCGAATCGCTGGAAACCGCGCTGGAGCTTTACCGTCCTGGCACCTCGATTCAGCAGGTTAACCAGCAGGTGGTGCGCATCATGATTAGCGGTCTGGTGCGCCTCGGCATCCTCAAAGGGGATATCGACGAGCTGATGGTGAACAACGCCCACCGTCCGTACTTTATGCACGGCCTGAGCCACTGGCTGGGACTCGATGTCCATGATGTCGGTCGCTACGATGTCGATCGTTCGCGTCTCCTTGAGCCGGGTATGGTATTGACCGTCGAACCGGGTCTCTATATTGCCGTCGACGCCGATGTGCCGCCGCAGTATCGTGGCATTGGCGTGCGTATTGAAGACGATATTGTCATTACCGCAGACGGTAACGAAAACCTGACCGCTGGCGTGGTGAAAAAAGCCGACGATATCGAGGCGCTGATGGCGGCGGTGCGGCGGTCATGAGCGTCCTGATCGTTGGCGGAGGGATGACCGGGGCGACGCTGGCGTTAGCTATTTCCCGTTTAACCGACGGCGCGCTGCCGGTGCATCTGGTCGAGGCGGCGCCGCCGGATTCATCGCAGCATCCGGGGTTTGATGCCCGCGCGATTGCGCTGGCGGCGGGAACCTGCCAGCAGCTGGCGCGTATCGGCATCTGGCAAGGCATTGCCGATTGCGCGACGCCGATTCAG
Organism: Raoultella sp. T31; assembly: GCF_002806725.1. Taxonomy (NCBI): domain Bacteria; kingdom Pseudomonadati; phylum Pseudomonadota; class Gammaproteobacteria; order Enterobacterales; family Enterobacteriaceae; genus Klebsiella; species Raoultella sp. T31. Next base: position 7,349 of record NZ_PIBO01000007.1, on the reverse strand, counting down.
CGCGTTCACGTCAGCGACCGTGGGCACGCGGGATTCGTGACTCTCGAGGCGCAGGATTACGGTCTGGCGGCGCTAGGCCAGGTGGTGGAGCTGCACGATATCGGCCAGCGCTTGTTTGCGCAACTGCGCGAAGCGCCGGGGATTACCTTGCATTGCCCGGCGAAAGTTGAAGACGTCACCCGACGGGAGGAGGGCGTCAGCATGACCCTCGATAGCGGCGAGACGATCGCAGGCCAGCTGCTGGTCGCCGCCGACGGTTCGCGCTCCACGCTGGGCGCCCGCTGCGGCATGAACTGGCAGCAGCAGCCCTACGAACAGCTGGCGGTTATTGCCAACGTCAGCACGGTGTTGCCCCATGAAGGGCGCGCCTTCGAACGCTTCACCGAACAGGGTCCGTTGGCCATGCTGCCGATGTCGCACGGACGCTGTTCGTTGGTCTGGTGCCACCCGCAGTCGCGGCGCGATGAGCTGCTGGGGTGGTCCGACGCACAATTTTGCGAGCAGCTGCAGCAGGCGTTTGGCTGGCGGCTAGGGCGCATCACGCATGCCGGGAAGCGCAGCGTTTATCCATTGGCGTTGACTACCGCTACGCGCCCGGTTTCCCATCGCCTGGCGCTGGTCGGTAATGCGGCGCAGACGCTGCATCCCATCGCCGGGCAGGGCTTTAATCTCGGCCTGCGGGATGTGATGAGCCTGGCGGAAACGCTGGCGCAGGCCTGCGCTGACGGCCAGGATCCCGGCGATTACTCGCTTCTTTGTCACTATCAGGCGCGGCGAGCGGATGATAAGGCCGCGACCATCGGTGTGACCGATGGGCTGGTGCATCTGTTTGCTAATCGTTGGGCACCGCTGGTGGCGGGGCGCAACGTGGGTCTGATGGCGATGGAATTATTCACCCCGGCGCGCGACGCGCTGGCGCAGCGTACCCTCGGTTGGGTTCCTCGTTAAGGAGTTGAACGTGCAAAGTGTTGATGTTGCCATTGTTGGCGGTGGCATGGTGGGCCTGGCGGTCGCCTGCGGTTTGCAGGGCAGCGGGCTGCGGGTTGCGGTGCTGGAACAAGCCGAGCCGCAGCCGTTAAACGCCGACGCGCCGCCGGCGCTGCGGGTATCCGCCATTAACGCCGCCAGCGAAAAACTGCTTACCCGGCTGGATGTCTGGCCGGAGATTATCGCCCGGCGCGCCAGCTGCTATCACGGAATGGAAGTGTGGGATAAGGACAGCTTTGGCCACATCAGCTTTGATGACCAGAGTATGGGTTTCAGCCACCTTGGCCATATTATTGAAAATGCGGTCGTTCATCATGCGCTGTGGCAAAAGGCGCAGCGTTGCGCCGATGTCACGCTGCTGGCCCCGGCTCAGTTGCAGCAGGTGGCATGGGGAGAAAACGAAGCATTTCTCAACCTGCAGGATGGCAAGATGTTGACCGCCAGGCTGATGGTCGGCGCCGATGGCGCGAACTCGTGGTTGCGCAACAAAGCGGATATATCGCTGACGTTCTGGGACTATCGCCATCATGCGCTGGTGGCCACCATTCGTACCGAAGAGCCGCACCAGGCGATTGCCCGTCAGGCGTTCCACGGCGACGGCATTCTGGCGTTTCTGCCGCTGAGCGATCCGCATCTGTGTTCGATAGTCTGGTCGCTAGCGCCGCAGGAAGCGCAGCGGATGCAGCAGGCCGACGAGGCGGCGTTTAATCAGGCGTTGAATATTGCCTTCGATAACCGGCTTGGCCTGTGCCAGCTGGCAAGCGAGCGTCAGACTTTCCCGTTGACCGGTCGCTACGCGCGCCAGTTTGCCGCCCATCGCCTGGCGCTGGTTGGCGATGCCGCGCACACCATCCATCCGCTGGCCGGCCAGGGGGTGAACCTGGGCTTTATGGACGCAGCGGAACTGATCGATGAACTCCGTCGTCTGCATGCGCAGGGCAAAGATATTGGTCAGTACCTGTACCTGCGTCGCTATGAACGTAGCCGCAAGCACAGCGCCGCGATGATGCTGGCGGGGATGCAGGGCTTTCGCGAAATGTTCTCCGGCAGCCACCCGGCGAAGAAACTGCTGCGCGATATTGGCCTCAAACTGGCGGATACGCTACCTGGCGTCAAACCGCAGTTGATCCGCCAGGCAATGGGCCTAAACGATCTTCCTGCCTGGTTACGTTAAGCGCGTCACACTTCTCTCTCCCGGCTCCGCGCCGGGTTTTCTCCTCTCATTTGAAATAATCTAATCTCACCCATTTTTTCGCATTAGTTTTATTAATGCCTCTCTTTTTTTGAAACAGAAATCAGGCCTCTTTTTTCGCATAAAATACCATCATGCTCGGTGTTGTTAGTCTCATATGTTAATTTTATGTGGCGTAAATCGCTTTTTTCCAGTCAATAACTCTGTAGTCTTTTTGGCGACTTTTAGTCATAAGCTAATGTGATGTTCTGATTTAGCTTATGGTTTAGCGCCGGGTTCGGTGGTAAGTTCAGGCCAAAGAGAACGTTTGCGTCGGCACCTGGACATCGCGCCGACGGCGGATTTCCTGGTGCGAAATCGCCCCAATGACATCGCCCACCCCAGTAGCGGGTTCCGTTTTATTCGATGAGGAAAAGATGGCTCAACAGACTCCGTTGTATGAACAACACACGCTGTGCGGCGCTCGCATGGTGGACTTCCATGGCTGGATGATGCCGCTACATTATGGTTCCCAGATTGATGAGCACCATGCGGTACGGGGCGACGCCGGAATGTTCGATGTTTCGCACATGACCATCGTCGATTTCCACGGCAGCCGCATTCGGGAGTTCCTGCGCCATCTGCTGGCTAACGACGTCGCGAAGCTGACGGTGCCTGGCAAAGCGCTGTATACCGGCATGCTTACCGCGTCCGCCGGCGTCATCGATGACCTGATTGTCTATTTCCTTCGCGAAGATTATTTCCGCCTCGTGGTTAACTCCGCCACCCGTGAAAAAGATCTCGCCTGGATTACCCGGCAGGCTGAACCCTATGGTCTTGAGGTGACGGTCCGTGACGATCTTTCGCTGATTGCCGTACAGGGGCCGCAGGCGAAAGCGAAAGCGGCAACCCTGTTCACCGACGCACAGCGTCAGGCTGTAGAAGGGATGAAACCATTTTTTGGCGTGCAGGCCGGCGATCTGTTTATTGCGACCACCGGTTATACCGGTGAAGCCGGGTACGAAATCGCTATGCCGAATGAGCAGGCCGCTGATTTCTGGCGTGGCCTGCTGGACGCTGGCGTGAAGCCGTGCGGTCTGGGCGCTCGCGATACCTTGCGTCTGGAAGCGGGGATGAACCTGTATGGTCAGGAGATGGATGAAAGCATCTCTCCGCTGGCGGCGAATATGGGCTGGACCATTGCCTGGGAACCCGCCGATCGCGCGTTCATCGGCCGCGAAGCGCTGGAACTGCAGCGTGAAAAAGGTACCGAGCAACTGGTGGGGCTGGTGATGACCGAGAAAGGCGTCCTGCGCGGCGGTTTGCCGGTGCGCTTTAGCGATGCAGACGGTAATCAGAAAGAAGGTATTATCACCAGTGGCACCTTCTCGCCGACGCTGGGCTACAGTATCGCGCTGGCGCGCGTACCGGCAGGTATCGGCGAGACGGCCATTGTGCAGATTCGCAACCGCGAAATGCCGGTAAAAGTGACTAAACCTGTTTTTGTACGCAACGGCAAAGCCGTGGTGTGATTCCCCCTTTTCTGGAGATTAATTGATGAGCAACGTACCAGCAGAACTGAAATACAGTAAAGAACACGAATGGTTGCGCAAAGACGCTGATGGCACCTACACCGTCGGGATCACCGAACATGCCCAGGAACTGCTTGGCGATATGGTTTTCGTCGATCTGCCGGACGTCGGCACAACTGTTGAAGCAGGCGACGACTGCGCGGTTGCCGAGTCGGTGAAAGCGGCTTCGGATATTTATGCCCCGATTAGCGGCGAGATTGTGGCGGTGAACGAAGAGCTGAACGACTCTCCGGAACTGGTGAACAGCGACCCGTACGCAGACGGCTGGATCTTCAAAATTAAGGCCAGCGATGAAACACAGGTTGCGGCCCTGCTTGACGCGGTTGCCTATGCGGCACTGCTGGAAAACGAGTAAATATCTTACTCCTTCACGCTGCGGGCATCCGCTGCCGGCAGCGTGAATGATTTTTGTCTGTTCAGGTAAGTAAAGACACATACGATTCACTGCACGTTTCAGGAACCCTCGCTCATGACTCAGACTTTAGGTCAGCTTGAAAACCGCGGCGCCTTTATTGAACGTCACATCGGTCCGGATGCTCAGCAACAGCAGGAGATGCTGAATATCGTCGGCGCCGATTCGCTTAACGCTCTGACTGGCCAGATTGTGCCGCAGGATATTCAGCTGGCGACCCCTCCACAGGTGGGTGACGCGACTACCGAATTCGCCGCGCTGGCGGAGCTGAAGGCGATCGCCGGTCGCAACAAGCGCTTCAAGTCTTACATCGGCATGGGCTACACCGCCGTGCAGCTGCCGCCGGTTATTCAGCGCAATATGCTGGAAAACCCGGGCTGGTATACCGCTTACACCCCTTACCAGCCGGAAGTTTCCCAGGGCCGCCTGGAATCACTGCTGAATTTCCAGCAGGTGACCCTCGATCTGACCGGGCTGGATATCGCCTCCGCCTCGCTGCTGGATGAGGCGACCGCCGGTGCTGAAGCGATGGCGATGGCTAAACGCGTCAGCAAGCTGAAGAATGCGAATCGCTTCTTCGTTGCCGCCGACGTACATCCGCAGACCCTGGACGTGGTGCGCACCCGCGCCGCAACCTTTGGTTTTGATGTCATCGTTGATGAGGCGGAAAAAGCGCTCGACCATCAGGACGTTTTCGGCGTACTGCTGCAGCAGGTAGGCACCACCGGCGAAGTTCATGACTACAGCACGCTGATCGCCGAACTGAAAGCACGCAAAGTCGTGGTCAGCGTCGCCGCCGACTTCATGGCGCTGGTTCTGTTGACCGCGCCGGGCAAACAGGGGGCCGACATCGTCTTTGGCTCCGCCCAGCGTTTTGGCGTGCCGATGGGCTACGGCGGCCCGCACGCGGCTTTCTTTGCCGCAAAAGATGAATTTAAACGCTCGATGCCGGGCCGTATTATCGGCGTATCAAAAGATGCCGCCGGTAATACCGCGCTGCGTATGGCGATGCAGACCCGCGAACAGCATATCCGTCGCGAGAAAGCGAACTCCAATATTTGTACTTCCCAGGTACTGCTGGCAAATATCGCCAGCCTGTACGCGGTGTTCCACGGGCCAGAGGGCCTCAAGCGCATCGCCAGCCGTATCCATCGCCTGACCGATATTCTGGCCGACGGGCTGCAGAAAAAAGGGCTCAGGCTGCGCCACGCCCACTACTTCGACACCCTGTGCGTGGAAGTGGTTGACAAAGCGGCGGTGCTGGCACGCGCCGAAGCGCTGGAAATTAACCTGCGCAGCGACATCCATAATGCCGTTGGCATCACCCTTGATGAAGCGACAACCCGCGAAGATGTGCTGAACCTGTTCCGCGCCATTATTGGCGACGATCGTGGTCTGGATATTGAGACGCTGGATAAAGACGTGGCGCTCGACAGCTGCTCGATCCCGGAAAGCATGCTGCGTAACGACGCGATCCTGACGCACCCGGTGTTCAATCGCTACCACAGCGAAACCGAGATGATGCGCTACATGCATTCGCTGGAGCGTAAAGATCTGGCGCTGAACCAGGCGATGATCCCGCTGGGCTCCTGCACCATGAAGCTCAACGCCGCGGCGGAAATGATCCCGATCACCTGGCCTGAATTTGCCGAGCTGCACCCGTTCTGCCCGGCGGAGCAGGCGGAAGGCTACCACCAGATGATAGCCCAACTCTCCGACTGGCTGGTAAAACTGACCGGCTACGATGCCGTCTGCATGCAGCCAAACTCCGGCGCGCAGGGCGAGTATGCGGGCCTGCTGGCTATTCGCCACTATCACGAAAGCCGCCACGAAGGCCATCGCGACATCTGCCTGATCCCAAGTTCTGCGCACGGCACCAACCCGGCATCGGCACAGATGGCCGGTATGCAGGTTGTGGTTGTCGCCTGTGATAAAAACGGCAACATCGATCTTGCGGATCTGCGCCTCAAGGCGGAGCAGGCGGGTGAAAATCTCTCCTGCATCATGGTGACCTACCCGTCAACGCACGGCGTTTACGAAGAGACGATCCGCGAAGTGTGCGAGATAGTGCATCAGTCCGGCGGGCAGGTTTACCTCGACGGCGCCAACATGAACGCCCAGGTCGGCATTACCTCTCCGGGCTTTATCGGCGCGGACGTCTCGCACCTTAACCTGCACAAAACCTTCTGCATTCCGCACGGCGGCGGCGGTCCGGGTATGGGACCGATTGGCGTCAAAGCGCATCTGGCGCCGTTTGTTCCGGGCCACAGCGTGGTACAGATAGAAGGGATGCTGACCCGTCAGGGCGCGGTTTCCGCTGCACCGTTCGGCAGCGCTTCCATTCTGCCAATCAGCTGGATGTATATCCGTATGATGGGCGCCGAAGGGTTGAAGCAGGCGAGCCAGATGGCAATCCTCAATGCTAACTACATCGCGACCCGCCTGAAAGAGGCGTTCCCGGTGCTTTATACCGGTCGCGACGGTCGCGTGGCGCACGAATGTATTCTGGATATTCGTCCTCTGAAAGAAGAGACCGGTATCAGCGAGCTGGATATTGCTAAGCGTCTGATCGACTTCGGTTTCCACGCGCCGACGATGTCCTTCCCGGTTGCCGGTACGCTGATGGTTGAGCCGACGGAATCAGAAAGCAAAGTTGAGCTGGACCGCTTCATAGAGGCGATGCTGGCGATTCGTAGTGAAATCGATCGCGTGAAAGCGGGCGAGTGGCCGCTGGAAGATAACCCGCTGGTGAACGCCCCGCATACCCAGGGTGAGCTGGTGGCGGAATGGCATCATCCGTATACCCGCGAGCTGGCGGTATTCCCGGCTGGTCTGGCGAATAAATACTGGCCGACGGTGAAGCGTCTGGACGATGTCTACGGCGACCGTAACCTGTTCTGCTCCTGTGTACCGATGAGCGAATACCAGTAATCCACTGACTGGACTATCTTTTAAAGGCGCTTCGGCGCCTTTATTTTTTGGGGGAGAGGATGGCTATAGCACTGATTACCGGCGCCAGCCGCGGAATAGGTCAGGCGACGGCGCTGCTGCTGGCGCTGGAAGTGGCGGCGCAGGGGATTCGCGTCAACGGCGTGCGTCCCGGCTTTATCTATAGCGGGATGCTCGCGGCGGGCAGCCGGAGGAGGTCGCACAGGCCATCGCCTGGCTGCTGAGCGACAAAGCCTCT
>NZ_PIBO01000078.1:0-1834 GCF_002806725.1 Raoultella sp. T31 | reverse complement strand
GCCTGAGCGACCACCTTTAATCGGATGGCAATTACACAGAATTATTTACAGGGTCGGGCGTGACTATTCACAAGTCAAATTAAGCCATCTCTTTGAGACTCTTACTGACCTTTGCCACCGTTGCCCTTGAGCAATTCACCGTTTCCATTACGTCAGTGTAGGACATACCAGCCTGTAACAGCTTGGCTATTCTCTCATTACGCTGTGTGTCCTCTGGACGGCCTTTGTACTTACCGTCTGATTTGGCCTTTACAATGCCCTGAGCCTGTCTTCTCTTACGGTCTGTGTAATCTTTTCTGGCAATGGCCGCTAACATGTCCAGCATCATCCCGTTTAGCGCCTCAAGCATTCTGCTGGTGAACTCATCACCTGACTGAATAAGCTGGTGGCTTGTTGGCAGGTCTAAGGCAACCACTCTCACACCTTTCTCATTAATCAGTGACCGTAACTTGTTCCAGTCTTCGCCGCTCAAACGTGACAGGCGGTCTACCTGCTCCACTAAGAGAACATCTCCCTTCTGCGCAATCTCAAGCAGTCTGAACAACTCAGGACGCTGTAGCGATGCACCTGATTCATTCTCTGTGAAGTAGCTTGAAATGGTCATACCGTTGGCTGTAGCGAACTCATCCAACTGACCTTTGGCGCGTGTTGCGTCTTGCTGAGTTGTGGAAGCTCTGAGGTAAGCATAGACACGTGAAGTCATGATAGTGAACCGTGATAGTCTGTTTAAGATGGTTCAATTATATCAGTCTGTTTTATATGGTTCAATAAATCATTTTTGGGGTGAACTGGTTCAGTAAATCGGTGCTTGTTGAGGTATACCTAAAGTGAACCATCCGACGGCTGTGATAGATGAGAAAAGTAGCAGCATAAGAAAATTGCAAAGGTATGTGACCAGTGCCTCTCCAGCCTGATAAGCTTACATTCTTGGTAAGATAACTGACGGACAGAAAGATGCGAACGCAAGAAGACCTAAAACTGCTTTATGAAAAAAAACACATCGAGATACGAAAAACACTTGCACCATAGAATGGATATTACATCAATCATCTTAAAGGGACATCTCTTTGCTGAAGAGTTGTTAATGGACATTTTAAGATTGCATTGTCGTGATAGCAAACCAATTGAAAATATCCAATTAAGCTTTCAGCATAAATTGAAACTTGTTCAGGCACTTTTTGGCTCCCATCTTACTGGGTTTCAGTACCCTGAAAAAATATGGCCAGTTTTGGATAACTTGAATCAATTACGCAATGCTTTGGCACATCAAATTGACTCACCTAAGGCTGTCACGCGTCTAAACGCGTTCGTCACATCTTCCTGCCAACTATTTAATAAGGATGTGAAGATTTCTATTGTTGAAGCAATACCAGTCTCAGACAAAGACTTAACTGACGAATTACTGAGGATAATGTTTTATCTGTTAGGTTTTTTGGGTTGCATTCATGGTATTGCTTATCTTAATCCGCCATCGCCAGACAATAAAAATACTCCAATAAGGATACCAGACCCAATGAAATGAATAGATGATTGAGTCTTTCATTATCAGTGTATTAATTCATTGATTAATCACTGCATATCAATATTAACAGTAAAAACCCCTAATCCGTTGCTGTAACTGGTTTTGAGGGGTAAAAAGCTTGAAATCTGTGAACTGATACCCCCTGTTAATTAGCCGACTAAAATCACAATAAACCTAGTCTTATCAAGGGGGTGTTGATTGACAATGCACTTTTGAGAAATGAAAACGTAAAGCCGTCAGGTCATAGCGTCAAAATTGAGACTGTAATTTAAATTGTGTAATTGCCTGTTTTTGATATGTTCACTCCAACAA
>NZ_PIBO01000077.1:0-2009 GCF_002806725.1 Raoultella sp. T31 | reverse complement strand
CCGGCAAAATGCAGGCATTTCTCGCGATGGCAAAGGGCGTAGGCCGGGTAAGGCGTCAGCCGCCACCCGGCAAAAATACGAGCGCCGTCGCTAAAGGAATGCTATTGCAGATGACCGCGGTTCAGCGCAGTGAGCGGTTCATTGACGTCGAAAACTTTGCAGATAACGTCATCCACGCCGAGTGATTTCAGGCGCGCGGTATGCTTCTTGAGGTAAGCGAGGGCGGTGTCTTCATCTTCGAAAAGATAGATCCCGCCCGCCTCGTGGTTCTTTTCGTTTTCAGTCCAGACCTTCCAGATAAACCCTGGCTCCTGATTGATGGACTCGGCCAGCTCCACGAGCTGGCGGGACATCTCGCTGCCGAAGGGGCCGTTAAAGGCAAAGTGCAACTGCAGTAGTTTTTTCGACATGATTCCTCCATGGATGATATTTGAGCGGTAATACGTCATTTTAATGACCGAACGATGAAATGATAATCGTTGATTTTTTAACGGCGAAAAATGGTAACTTACTGATTTTAAAGCGCACTAAACATTAAAAACCCAACAACACGTCATGCCAAATCACGGTTAATATTCAACTGGAAACTATAAGGTTGCTTATTACTCAAGGAAAAAGCATGGCACATAAAATAAAAGCGCTGGCAATGACGATCGGCGCAGCGCTGGCGTTAACTTCTTTCGCCTCCCAGGCGGAGATTACGTTACTGAAACAGGACCCGCAGGCCGGAGATCCGCTGAGCCGCCTCAACTTTACCGTTGGCGGGAGTATTCGTCCGCAGTTCAACATGATGACCGGCGACGGCGATAAAGGCTCTTATAAGCGCAATGGTTTTGATGGCGGGACCCGTTTCCGCTTCGCCGCTGATTATTATCTGTTTGATGATATTAGCTGGATCAGCTATTACGAGCTGGGGGTCAATATTCCGGCGCTGTTTGACTGGGACAACCACTATGCGGAAGGCGCTAATAATACCACCCGTCGTATGTTATACACCGGGCTGAAGAGCGACACCTGGGGGACATTAACCTACGTACGGCCAGCAAAACAGTATTTACTACGACGTGGTCGGGGTGAAAACCGATATCTGGGATTACGACATGATAGCCCAGGCGCCGGGCAACGGTATCAACGGCGACTACGATGGTTCGTACCGTTCCCGTAATATGTTGAAATATAAGAAAACGGTGGGTGATGTTGACCTCTATGCCTCTTATTTGTTTGAAGATAATGAATATCTGCCGGGCAATGGCCTGCGCTATAAGCGTAAAGGCGGCGGCTCCGTGGGCGCGGATTATCACATCACCAAAGATCTGACCTGGGGGACCGCGTGGAACTACACCCGTGCTGAGATGCGTAACCCGTCATCATCAGACAATAAAACCTATGATCAGAATATCCTCGGCACGGCGCTGAGCTGGAAGCCGGATAACTGGACCTTCTCCTTCGGCGGCGGTTGGTATCAGAACTTTTTGACCACCAAAAAAACCGATGTTCATGACTATTTCGCCGGCGATGCCTGGGGGATTGAGTACTTTGCCGGCTATACCTTCCCGATTGGTCAGTACGCGGTGAAAACGATTCAGCCATACTTTATGGGTGACCGCCTGCAGTACGTCAATGGCCGCAACTATCAGCGAATTGATAACGGCCTGGGGATCAGCTTCCAGCTGGATTACGGCTTCCGCGTTGATTATGAGCACGTCTTTACGTCCAGCACCGACAACCTGGGAGATATGAACCTGGTGCGTCTGCGCTACGACTTCTAAGCGGCAACGACTCCCCGGTGGCGCTACGCTTACCGGGGCTACAGACCCGTGCCGTTGTGTCGCCCGGGCAAGAGGGTTATCCGCGGCCCGGGAACAGCTCCCCGGTGGCGCTGCGCTTACCGGGGCTACAGACCCGTGCCGTCGTGTAGCCGGGCAAGGGGGGTTATCCCGCGGCCCGGCAACAGCTCCCCGGTGGCGCTACGCTTACCGGGGCTACAGACCCGTGCCGTTGTGTCGCCC
>NZ_PIBO01000076.1:0-2808 GCF_002806725.1 Raoultella sp. T31 | reverse complement strand
CAGAATATGCAGCCAACATGAAGCCGGTTATTCCTGATTATGGCTGGATCATATTCGGGGTTAGGGTCAGAATCAAACCGCCCCATGAAAATGCCCATATCTTATTTATAGACAGAAGTGAGGTATTCTGGCTATGTATGACAGAAATGATGTGTCCTGCCTATAGATAGGCAGGTTTGACGTGTTCTGGCTCTGTATAGGCACAAGTGACGTGTTTTGCCCATTAGGGTTGATATCTCTTAGCGTTAACTTGCTGCGCTGGGAGGGAGCGGGTATCTCTGGTCGATTTGTGGCGCATCGCTTAGAAGCCGGCCAGATTTTGCCATGAGGTATCCGGCGATTTCTTCAGGCGTCAAATCTACCTGGAGCATGTCTTCATCCTGGAACCATTCATTAGGCCAGTAGATGAGGTCGGACGCATTGGCATCAAAGTTTTTCTTCAGCAATCCCAGCGCGTAACTTTGTTCCGATCTCTTGCCTTCAGCATTGCACACGAAACTAATTATCTGAATTAGTTCATCCCAGGTTAAATCCGCAACGTATTTCTCCTGATTAAATGCCATCCGGGTAAAGTTCTTTGCGTCGGTCCATGAGGAAAAGTCACGGAAATCAGAGAATTCATACGGATTAACGACCTGCCTGTTCCAGTCATCAATCATCGCTTTTAGCCCTTCATCATCTTCGTCGGCGCCGTTATCAATTTGCGACAGTATTTCTTCGGCTGCGTCCGCTAGTTCTTTAAGTTTCTGGCGATTTATCTTGGCTGGCTTAAAACGTTCGGGTAAGGGCATCAGGTCTTCCTTGTTAAGTTGAGACTCAGCAGCGACAAGTCATTACGCAATCTTCGTTAAGTACTCGGCAAAAGTCTATAAAACAATCAATTTCTCTTCTGGTTACGAACAAATTTATTCTTTCATTAATTGCAATATAAACAATGATCATCCCGTTATCTGTAATTATAATGACTGTATAAATATCAGGTATGGCATATGTCCAGACAAAACGTAAACGTAAAACCGGTATTACTCAGTCATGAGCAGATAGAGGCCATTCAAAAATCAAACGCTTATCAACTTCCTCCGGCCGCTGATTTTCCCGTGTGGGACATATTTGGGACATCTTCCTCAAAAACCGAGTCAATTTGCCGCGCATACTCCGTTAATGGTCAGTTGCATGGTGGGCATATCGACGTACCATCCCAATACTCTCCCGGCCACCCATTTCCCGTAGCACAGACGGCGGGACGCCGGACTGAATTAATCAACTGGTCCGGTGTGTCTCAGGCCATGAAAACGAAAGTCTGTAATCAGCGGTATTGAACTTCGCCAGGTTATTGCAAATCTGCTGCGCCAGGCGAAGAATGCCAGAATGCATCTGCGTTCGCTGCGGACAGTGTACCCAGCGCCAGAGCGTGTGTAAGCACACCCGTTTTGTTCTACCCACTTTTTGCGGGTTGCGGTTTTTCAGCCATCAGTCAGCACCCTTCCGGTGTCAGGGGGTAATGATGAAGGCGTTACAAATCAGAATCGAGCGTGTTCTCCAGATGACGAAAAAGGCGTTTAATTGAATGGTTAAGCGACTTGAGAGATTGCGGGCCGACTCTGGCATCGCCGTAACGCCTGACATGCGTGCTGGATAGGGCTTCTCACGTCTTTGCGGGCAATATTGGAACCTCTCTGAACTACCGCTTCCGGCTGAGAATTGACAGGGGGCTGTTCGTACCGTTCGTGTTCATGGTGGCTTGAGCAACCCTGAAACGTCCACGCCAGCTGGCGTTAATAATGATTCCGCGTTGTGTCAACGATGGCAACCTTTAAAAAGAAGAGGTGAGACGATGATTACGGATTACCTGTTTATGTCTTATGTTGCGGTCGCTTCCTGCTGGCCTGTCACGCTGATCCTGCTGTCGGTTGCCATAATTTTGTTATTGCATGCTGAGCGTAAGGTGTTGAGAGTGACTATCGTTGCCCTGGTGGGTTTTCTGGCTTTTGCCGCCTGGCAGTTTGGGACCGCAATGCATAAACCTCCTTTAATGCTGGCCGGTGGGACCGCATGGCTCTCTGAGCAGATAGCAATATGGGATCAGAGGCAGTAATCTTATCCATGGTTTCTGTCATCCCTCGCCAGCCTTCATTGCCTTCTTCAGCGCCGTTATCAATTTGCGACAGTATCTCTTCGGCCTGTCCGTTAATTTTTTAAGTGTCTGGCGGTTTATTTGGCCTGGTTTCATGCGCTCGGGTAATTTATATCAAAGGGTTGGCTGTCAGTTTGATGTATTTCCGGACAAAGGAAATAATCAGCATTAAGATTCTATTGATGCCACGTATAAGAAAAATTAGTTAATATGAGCGGCATTTATACAAAGGAGGGTTATGTTGATGAATAAAACCATTATAAGCATTATGGCCGTGATGTTGTGCGGTTGCGTGGACCTTGGTCGCGTTGGTCTTCACCCGGAATTAAAAACGGCGTATTTCGATGGACAAAAGCATATCGTAGAAAGTTGTCTGTACTCCGCTGCGCTCTCGCAAAAGCTGTCATTAATGAAGGATGATTCGTTGCCTGGAGGGACAGAGCGTTACTATTTACAGGACGCTAATTATGAAAATGTAGCGTGGGTCGACATCTCCCCTTCCGGTGAAAAACAAACCAGTGCGTACTTTTTTTACGCACCCCATGATCCCGATGTGCACAAGTCCATTTTGTCTATGATAGCAAAGTGTCAGAATCCTTTTTAATGACCCGTCAGGTCATGTAGTGATGTGATGGACGCCCTTTCCTGAAGCAGCCAGTGCCATACTTTACTGT
>NZ_PIBO01000075.1:0-4684 GCF_002806725.1 Raoultella sp. T31 | reverse complement strand
AGAATTTGCCTGGCGGCACTAGCGCGGTGGTCCCACCTGACCCCATGCCGAACTCAGAAGTGAAACGCCGTAGCGCCGATGGTAGTGTGGGGTCTCCCCATGTGAGAGTAGGGAACTGCCAGGCATCAAATTAGCAGTATGGCACTGACCTTTGAGGCAGTTCACTACTCGAGAGAGAGTAGGACAAAAGCGAAAGCTTTTGAACGTTGCGAAGCAACGGCCCGAAGGGTGAATCACAGAGTGATTCATAAACTGCCAGGCATCAAATAAAACAAAAGGCCCGGTCTTTCGACCGGGCCTTTTGTTTTGTCTGGTGTTTATGGCGAAAGCAGCCCGTCCTCACGGACGGGCTTTTTGCGTTTTTGTCCATGACTAACTTAAGCATCCTGAATACCCGCCAGGCCGCAATCAAGCAAGCCTTCCCCCAGCAGATACGGTAAACTAGTGCAGATTTTGCATCAGGAAGCCACTATGAATCACTCCCTCAAACCCTGGAATACCTTTGGCATCGACCGTATAGCCAAAGCGATTGTACGTGCTGAAAATGAACAGCAGCTATTGTCCGCATGGCAACAAGCCACTGCAGAAGATCAGCCGGTTTTGATCCTTGGTGAAGGCAGCAACGTACTCTTCCTGAAAGATTACGCCGGTACGGTGATAATCAACCGTATTATGGGAATTGAGGTCACGGAAACGCCTGATGCCTGGCATCTACACGTTGGGGCTGGAGAAAACTGGCATCAACTGGTGCAGTTTACGCTGGATAATGACATGCCGGGTCTGGAAAACCTCGCATTAATTCCTGGTTGTGCAGGCTCTTCCCCTATTCAGAATATCGGCGCATATGGCGTCGAACTACAGCGTGTTTGTCAGTATGTCGATTGTATCGAGCTGGCAACCGGTCATCAGCAGCGTCTTTCGGCGAGTGAGTGCCGCTTTGGTTATCGTGACAGTATTTTCAAACACGAATACCAGGATCGCTTTGCCATTGTTGCGGTGGGTTTTCGCCTGACAAAAATCTGGGATCCGGTATTAACTTACGGTGACCTGACTCGTCTTGATCGACAGACCGTCACTCCACGTCAGGTATTCGATGCTGTTTGTCATATGCGAATGACTAAGCTCCCGGATCCTAAAGTGAGTGGTAATGCCGGCAGTTTCTTTAAAAACCCGGTAATTGATGCCGGGAAAGGGCAGGCGCTACTGGCCATGTTCCCGAATGCTCCGCATTACCCGCAAGCAGATGGCCGTATAAAACTGGCCGCAGGCTGGCTAATCGATCAATGTCAGCTGAAAGGGAAAACCATCGGCGGGGCCGCGGTACATCGTCAGCAGGCTTTAGTATTAATCAATGATAATCAGGCAACCAGCGACGATGTGATTAAGCTGGCGCATTATGTCCGTCAGCAGGTAGGTGAGAAGTTCAATGTCTGGCTCCAGCCGGAAGTGCGCTTTATTGGCGCAACTGGTGAAGTGAATGCCGAGGAGGCTATTGCATGAGAGATAATACAATCCCCCTGACATTGATATCCATTTTAGCGGATGGCGAATTTCATTCCGGAGAGCAACTGGGCGAGCGTCTGGGAATGAGTCGGGCGGCAATTAATAAGCATATTCAGACTCTGCGTGACTGGGGGGTTGATGTGTTCACCGTCCCTGGTAAAGGTTACAGCCTGCCAGAGCCGATTCAGTTATTAGATGAAAAGCGAATCGCTGCACAGATCGAATATGGGCAGGTGACAGTTCTTCCCGTTATTGACTCAACGAACCAGTATTTACTGGATCGTCTTAATGAGCTGCAGTCCGGCGATGCCTGCGTTGCAGAATATCAGCAGGCAGGCCGCGGTCGTCGAGGGCGCAAGTGGTTTTCTCCCTTTGGCGCAAACCTCTATCTCTCGATGTACTGGCGGCTGGAGCAAGGGCCTGCCGCCGCTGTGGGATTGAGTCTGGTCATCGGGATTGTTATTGCCGAAGTGCTCCAGAGTCTGGGGGCTGATGAGGTTCGCGTGAAGTGGCCAAATGACCTCTATCTTCAGGATCGTAAACTGTCAGGTATTTTGGTCGAGCTGACGGGAAAAACCGGCGATGCGGCGCAGATAGTCAGCGGGATGGGGATCAATCTGGCCATGCGTCACGTCGAGTCAGATGTTGTCAACCAGGGATGGATTAGCCTGCAGGAAGCCGGTGTCTCTATCGATCGTAATACGCTGGCGGCGCGCCTGATTAAAGAGCTTCGTGCTGGCCTGCAGCTCTTTGAGCAGGATGGTCTGGCACCATATCTGACGCGTTGGGAAAAATTAGATAACTTCCTCAACCGTCCGGTGAAGCTTATTATTGGCGATAAAGAAATATTCGGTATTTCTCGCGGCATCGATACTCAGGGCGCGTTATTGCTTGAGCAGGATGGCGTGATAAAACCCTGGGTTGGTGGCGAAATATCGTTGCGTAGCGCAGAATAAGCCGAATAAAAAGGGAGCTGAGGCTCCCTTTTTATCTTCTGTAAAACTTATTTGCGTAACCGAACCTGATCAACGGAGTGATTGGCACTTTTCGTCATGATCAGACTCGCACGCTCTCGGGTTGGTAATATATTTTCTTTTAAATTCAAAAGGTTGATTTCATTCCATAATGAGGTGGCAATGTTCACCGCTTCATCTCGGGAAAGTTTCGCATAATTATGGAAATAAGAATCCGGATCGGTAAAGGCCCCTTCACGGAATTTTAAGAAGCGGTTGATATACCACGTTTTTAGTAATTCTTCTGGCGCATCAACATATATAGAGAAATCAACGAAGTCAGATACAAATACGTGATGCGGATCATGAGGATAATCCATCCCGCTTTGTAAAACATTTAATCCTTCCAGAATCAAAATGTCCGGCTGGGCAACGGTTTTATCTCCATCGGGGATCACATCATAAATAAGATGCGAATAAACCGGAGCGGTAGCGTTAGGTATGCCGGATTTCAGGTCAGAGACGAATTTGACCAGACGATGCATATCATAGGATTGCGGGAAGCCTTTCTTCTTCATCAGCCCGCGTTCTTTCAATACGGCGTTAGGATGCAGGAAGCCATCGGTCGTTATCAATTCAACATGACGATGTTCCGGCCAGCGACTGAGCAGCGCCTGTAATACGCGCGCCGTTGTACTTTTCCCTACCGCAACGCTTCCGGCAATACTGATGATATAGGGAATGCGTTGACCGTTAGTTCCGAGGAATTGCTCCAGTACGGCCTGACGGCGCAAGTTAGAACTGATATAGAAATTAAGCAAACGCGACAGCGGCAAATAGATCTCGGCAACTTCTTCAAGAGAAAGATCTTCGTTGATGCCTTTTAACCGCGTGATTTCTTCCTCTGTCAGCGTCATCGGAACGGAATCACGAAGTGCAGCCCATTGGTTGCGGTTAAATTGTAGATACGGTGTCATTAACGTCTGCTCTTTTTTGCTCATAAGCATGTTCTTAGCATCGCCGAATCACATGCAGCGAGGGATGCTTCACACAAGTTAATCAGGACAATGGGCAGGAGGGTAACACCAGATTGCGAGGAATAATAAGAAAAAAACTCATCGGATAGCGCTTTCTAATGCAGACATCACAAGAGCGGGGTCTGCGGGTAATTATCAATCAGGTGAACAGCGCGCTCAGATAACGTAAGCGATAAATGCCGCTGAAGGCGGTTGCCAGCGATGCTGTCAGGTGACGCTGGAATACCTGTTCTGCCCACTAAAAGATCGATTATCGGGCACAAAGACGAGCAGGAAACCTTCCAGGAGGTCAAAAATGCCGGTCTTTAACAAAATATCCCGGGTCAGCGTGCGATTTACGCCTGGGTAAATGCCGTTTTTTTGTGCGTCGTTGTTTGAAATTGCATCGGTTTTCCTTGTTTGAGCACAAAATATGAGCAATGGAACATTTTATGCAATTTTTTAGTTGCATGAACTCGCAGGTCTCCCTAAAATGCGCGCTACTTGATGCCGACTTAGCTCAGTAGGTAGAGCAACTGACTTGTAATCAGTAGGTCACCAGTTCGATTCCGGTAGTCGGCACCATCAAGTGCCTGGTGGGGTTCCCGAGCGGCCAAAGGGAGCAGACTGTAAATCTGCCGTCATCGACTTCGAAGGTTCGAATCCTTCCCCCACCACCATCTTTCGGCAACGCTTTGCGAAGCCAGAGTTGCTTGGTTAAACTAATCAACTCAAACAGAAAAAGAGATAAATCTCTTTTTTTTGTTATAGAAAGAACTGGGTAGCCGAGTTTCAGGATGCGGGCATCGTATAATGGCTATTACCTCAGCCTTCCAAGCTGATGATGCGGGTTCGATTCCCGCTGCCCGCTCCAGACGTGCTGATATGGCTCAGTTGGTAGAGCGCACCCTTGGTAAGGGTGAGGTCCCCAGTTCGACTCTGGGTATCAGCACCACTTCTTTATCTCTCCTTCCCTGTTTCTCTCTGTTTATTGCATTCAACAAGTCGGGCATGTTGCCCGGTTGATGTGGTGATATCACCGATTTATCCGTGTCTTAGAGGGACAATCGATGTCTAAAGAAAAGTTTGAACGTACAAAACCGCACGTTAACGTCGGTACTATCGGCCACGTTGACCATGGTAAAACAACGCTGACTGCTGCAATCACTACCGTTCTGGCTAAAACCTACGGTGGTTCTGCTCGCGCATTCG
>NZ_PIBO01000074.1:0-5734 GCF_002806725.1 Raoultella sp. T31 | reverse complement strand
TCCATGTCACTTTGAGTGCCCACACAGATTGTCTGATAAATTGTTAAAGAGCAGTTGCGACGCGCTTTAGCGCTCTGTCGCGAGGTGGCGTATATTACGCTTTCCTCTTTCAGAGTCAAGCATTTATTTTTGCTTTTCTCTGTCGGTGCTCATCGCTGAACCCCGCTAACCCGGCGGCCTGTAAGCCGTTGTTCCGTGTCAGTGGAGGCGCATTATAGGCGGTAATTCTGATGTGGCAAGTTTAAATTCAAATAAATGATTCGTTCGCTCATTTATTAATCAACCACGCATCCAGGCTTTAATTCTTGCCTGGTTTTTAAACAAAAACGAGCCCGAGGGGCCCGTTTTTGTCGTTTTGTGATTTACTGCACTGCCACTATATGGTCGTTTTTAACCACCAGCTGAACTTCTTTGCCAGGGATCAGCTCGCCGGAAAGGATTTGCTGCGCCAGCGGGTTTTCAATCTGCTGCTGGATAGCGCGTTTTAACGGACGAGCGCCATACACCGGATCGTAACCATTCGCACTCAGCAACTTCAGCGCCTCATCGGACATGTGAACTTCGTAGCCACGTTCCTCCAGACGTTTGTACAGACGCTGCAGCTGAATCTGAGCAATAGAAGCAATGTGTTTTTCACCAAGCGGGTGGAAGACCACGACTTCATCAATACGGTTGATAAACTCCGGACGGAAACTCTGGCTAACCACACCCAGCACCAGATCCTTCATATGACCGTAATCCAGTTCCCCGAAACGTTCCTGGATCAGATCCGAACCAAGGTTAGAGGTCATAATCACAACCGTATTACGGAAATCAACCGTTCTCCCCTGCCCGTCTGTCAGACGACCGTCATCCAGTACCTGCAACAGAATGTTAAACACATCCGGATGAGCCTTTTCCACTTCATCCAGCAGGATGACAGAATAAGGACGACGGCGTACGGCTTCAGTCAGGTAGCCACCTTCTTCGTAACCGACATATCCCGGAGGCGCACCGACCAGACGCGATACGGAGTGTTTCTCCATAAACTCAGACATATCGATACGCACCATGGCATCATCGCTATCAAACATAAAGTTCGCCAGCGTTTTGCACAGCTCCGTTTTACCGACCCCGGTTGGGCCGAGGAACAGGAACGACCCGATTGGACGGTTAGGATCGGACAGACCGGCCCGGCTACGGCGGATGGCGTTGGATACCGCTTCAACCGCTTCGTTCTGACCAATCACCCGACTGTGCAACTCCTGCTCCATACGCAGCAGTTTTTCGCGCTCACCTTCCATCATGCGCGCAACCGGAATACCGGTCCAGCGGGCCAGCACTTCGGCAATTTCCGCATCGGTAACCCTATTACGCAGCAGGCGCATCGTTTTGCCTTCCGACTGGGTGGCTGCCGCCAGCTGTTTTTCCAGTTCCGGGATTTTACCGTACTGCAGCTCGGACATCCGCGCGAGGTCGCCGACGCGACGCGCCTGCTCAATCGCAATTTTAGCCTGCTCCAGCTCGGCTTTAATTGTCTGCGTACCGGAAAGAGAGGCTTTCTCCGCCTTCCACTCTTCTTCTAAAACGGAATACTGGCGCTCTTTATCTGCCAGCTCTTCATTCAACATATCCAGACGTTTCAGACTGGCCTCATCGGCTTCTTTCTTCAGCGCCTGCTGTTCCAGCTTGAGCTGAATAATACGTCGGTCGAGTCGGTCGAGCTCCTCCGGCTTCGAGTCAATCTGCATACGAATGCTGGATGCGGCTTCATCGATCAGGTCAATAGCTTTATCCGGCAGTTGACGGTCAGCGATATAGCGATGCGACAAGGTTGCCGCTGCGACGATCGCCGGGTCAGTGATCTGCACATGGTGGTGCAGCTCATAACGCTCTTTTAACCCGCGCAGGATCGCGATGGTATCTTCCACGCTTGGCTCAGCCACAAACACTTTCTGGAAACGACGCTCCAGCGCAGCATCTTTTTCAATATACTGACGATACTCATCGAGCGTCGTTGCGCCGACGCAGTGCAACTCTCCGCGCGCCAGAGCAGGTTTGAGCATATTCCCGGCATCCATCGCGCCGTCTGCTTTCCCCGCCCCGACCATGGTGTGCAGTTCGTCGATAAACAGGATGACATTGCCTTCCTGTTTCGCCAGATCGTTCAGCACCCCTTTCAGGCGCTCTTCGAACTCGCCGCGATATTTCGCCCCGGCCACCAGCGCGCCCATATCCAGCGCCAGTACCCGACGACCTTTCAGCCCTTCCGGTACTTCACCGTTGACAATACGCTGCGCCAGACCTTCAACGATGGCGGTTTTACCGACACCAGGTTCACCAATCAGTACCGGGTTATTTTTAGTCCTTCGCTGCAGAACCTGGATCGTACGACGAATCTCTTCGTCACGGCCAATAACCGGATCCAGCTTGCCTTGTTCTGCCCGCTCGGTCAGATCGACCGTAAATTTCTTCAATGCCTGACGTTGGTCTTCGGCACCCTGATCGTTCACGCTTTCACCTCCGCGCATTTGTTCAATCGCCTGAGTCACGTTGGCGGTTGTTGCTCCGGCGGATTTTAAAAGGTCGGTCAGCGTACCGCGTGATTCAAGCGCCGCCAGAACGAACAGTTCTGACGAAATAAAATTGTCCTTCCTCTTTTGCGCCAGCTTGTCGCAAAGGTTCAGAATACGCACTAAATCCTGAGACGGCTGTACGTCGCCACCGGTGCCTTCCACCTGCGGTAAACGGCTCAGCGCCTGAGTGATACTGGTGCTTAACTCTCCGGCGTTAATGCCAGCAGAGGTTAATAAAGGACGTACCGATCCCCCTTCCTGATTCAGCAAGGCGCTCATTAAATGAAGAGGTTCGATGAATTGGTTGTCGTGCCCGAGTGCAAGCGACTGGGCATCGGCAAGAGCAAGCTGGAATTTATTGGTAAGACGATCCAGACGCATAACTCCTCCCATAACAGGTCAAATTTGCTACTGGAGATTAAATGAGGTCGTCCCTCAATTATTCAAGGTTAAAGACCTGAACTATGCGAAAAATAAATTTGCCTTCTGGACCGTCTTGATTCGCCAGGTTATCTCAACCAGATAAAACTCGCCATACGACCCGTCATCCTATCGCGGCGATAAGAGAAAAAATCATCCTTTTCGCTTAGCGTACAGCGATCGCCGCCGAAGATCTGCGTGACGCCAACATTGGCTAAGCGCTGACGAGCCAGCCGATAGATATCAGCAAAATATTTCGCGCCGACGGGGCGGAAAGCGTCTTCCGCTTGCCCATCCTTTGCTACAAACGCATCCCGCACTTCCGGACCAACCTCAAAAGCCTCGGGACCGATCGCCGGGCCAAGCCAGGCGAGAATGTTTTCCGGCTTGTCGGCAAAACATGCGACCGTTGCTTCCAGCACCCCGTCGCATAATCCGCGCCAGCCGGCATGCGCAGCGGCAACTTCCGTCCCTGCGCGATTACAAAAAAGAACCGGCAGGCAGTCCGCCGTCATCACCGCACACACCGTGCCCGGTGTATTGCAGTATGACGCATCCGCCCGTTTTGACTCATACGGCCCGCCGTCCAGCGTCAGCACCGCGGTGCCATGAACCTGCTCCAGCCAGACCGGATACGACGGCAGTCCGCCTGCGGCAAACATCCGCTGACGGTTTTCTTCCACGTGCTGCAGATTGTCTCCGCAATGGGCGCCCAGATTGAGCGAGTCGTACGGAGGCTGACTGACGCCGCCAGTACGTGTGGAGCTACAGGCAGCTACGCCTTCCGGCACAGGCCATTGCGGTACAATCAGTTTAGTCATAGCCAGTCAATATCGTCCTTGTGATCTTCATAATCTGCACGCATTGCCTCAATCAGCTCAACCATATCCTGAGGAATCGGCGCATGCCATTCCATCTCTATGCCGCTGATCGGGTGATACAGACGTAACATCGTCGCGTGCAGCGCCTGACGGTCAAACTTACGCAGCGCGCTGATAAACGCTTCCGATGCACCTTTCGGCGGACGCGGGCGGCCGCCATAGACCTGATCGCCCACCAGCGGATGGGTGATGTGGGCCATATGCACACGAATCTGGTGAGTACGGCCGGTTTCCAGACGCAGACGCAGACGCGTGTGAATACGGAAGTGCTCCATAATACGGTAATGCGTGACCGCCGGTTTCCCCATCGGGTGCACCGCCATATGCGTGCGTTTCGTCGGGTGACGGCTGATAGGTTCTTCTACCGTCCCGCCCGATGTCATGTGACCAATGGCCACCGCTTCATACTCACGGGTGATTTCACGCAGCTGCAGCGATTCCACCAGACGAGTTTGCGCCGGGATGGTTTTCGCTACGACCATCAGACCGGTCGTATCTTTATCCAGACGGTGAACAATACCCGCGCGCGGCACGTCGGCAATCGGCGGATAATAGTGCAGCAGCGCATTCAGCACAGTACCGTCGGGGTTGCCCGCGCCTGGGTGAACAACCAGATCGCGCGGTTTATTAATCACGAGGATGTCATCATCTTCGTAGACGATATTGAGCGGAATATCCTGCGGCTCGAAGCGTACGTCTTCTTCGATTTCAACATCGATGGAGACGCTCTCTCCCCCTAATACTTTTTCTTTCGGCTTGTCGCTGACAGCGCCGTTTACCAGCACTCGCTGGTCAAGGATCCATTCTTTTATGCGCGAACGCGAATAATCCGGGAACATTTCGGCCAAAGCCTGATCTAAGCGTTGACCGAGTTGATTTTCGGACACCGTTGCGGTGAGTTGTACTCGTTGTGCCATATACAGCTTCTTCGTTTAACGTTGGGTTTTACGGCTTTGCCGTTTAATATAGTGTGCTATTGTAGCTGGTCTTAATCGGGAGCA
This sequence comes from Raoultella sp. T31, assembly GCF_002806725.1. Taxonomy (NCBI): domain Bacteria; kingdom Pseudomonadati; phylum Pseudomonadota; class Gammaproteobacteria; order Enterobacterales; family Enterobacteriaceae; genus Klebsiella; species Raoultella sp. T31. Next base: position 877 of record NZ_PIBO01000074.1, on the reverse strand, counting down.
GGAACAGAGATTCTCCCGCATAAACATTTTGAGGAAGTCAAAACGTCATGACGCGCATGAAATACCTGGTGGCAGCGGCCACACTGAGCCTGGCTTTGGTGGGTTGCTCCGGCTCAAAGGAAGAGGTGCCTGATAATCCGCCGAATGAAATCTATGCGACCGCACAGCAAAAGCTGCAGGACGGTAACTGGAAACAGGCAATAACGCAACTGGAAGCGTTGGATAACCGCTACCCGTTCGGTCCTTATTCCCAACAGGTACAGCTGGACCTGATTTATGCGTATTACAAAAATGCCGATCTGCCGCTGGCTCAGGCAGCCATCGACCGCTTCGTTCGTCTGAACCCTACGCATCCTAACATTGATTACGTCATTTATATGCGTGGCCTGACAAATATGGCGTTGGATGACAGTGCGCTGCAAGGATTCTTCGGGGTCGATCGCTCCGACCGCGACCCGCAGCACGCTCGCGATGCCTTTAACGACTTCTCCAAACTGGTACGTGGCTACCCGAACAGCCAGTATGCGACCGACGCCTACAAACGTATGGTGTTCCTGAAGGATCGCCTGGCTAAGTACGAGCTGTCGGTCGTTGATTACTACACCGACCGCGGCGCATGGGTTGCCGTCGTGAACCGTGTCGATGGTATGCTACGCAGCTACCCGGATACCCAGGCGACTCGCGATGCGCTACCGAAAATGGAAAACGCCTACCGTCAGATGCAAATGAACGCTCAGGCAGACAAGGTGGCGAAAATTATCGCCGCGAACAGTAAAAACACCTGAGTGTTTTTCAGATAAGCAAAACGGCAGCCGCGAGCTGTAATGCCGATCAGTTAAGGATCGGTTGACCGATCCAGTGGCTGTGTAAGAATCCG
>NZ_PIBO01000073.1:0-5843 GCF_002806725.1 Raoultella sp. T31 | reverse complement strand
CAGAATATGCAGCCAACATGAAGCCGGTTATTCCTGATTATGGCTGGATCATATTTGGGGTCATGGTCAGCATGCCGACATGACTAACTGACGGTTGTATCTAATACTGGGGGCAGGTCAATAGAGCTCGTTCTGAAGAAGATAGAGCTCTTGCATTTCTATTTACAGGCGGAGTTAGTTATATATAGCCAGAGCTTTTATAACTAACTAATATTTTTCAAAAAATAAATCAATCACCGAGTTTATCATTTCTATAAGCTTATCTTTATCCCCATTCTCATCGTGTGATTTCAATGCTGTGTGCTGTGATAAGCCACTAAAAATGGATGCAATAATATCCATGCGCATACGCAATTGACTTAGTTCCACATCATCTTTTTGAGTTCTTTTGATAAATTCTTCATTGAATCTGCTGTTGATGGCTTTATGGGAAAGCTGGAGTACTTTTGAAACATTTGGATTACGCACCGCTTCCGCGGCAATTTCAAGCCACAATCCGATAAATTCTGGAGACGTATGAAGCTCAACCATACGTGCTGTTTGCTTTTTTAGCGTCACAGCAAGTTTTTCATCAACTGGAGAGGCAGCGATATCGTCGATCAGCTCAAACATGGTGCTTTCCTGTTGTGCGACCAGGGCTTCCACAATGGCTTCTTTGTTAGCAAAATGATAATAGATATGCCCGGGACTCATCTTCGCCTCTTTTGAAATCCTGGCAATGCTGCACCCATGAAATCCCAGGTCACGAAAACATTTACCTGCAGCATCAAGAACCTGCTTTCTTCTCTCTTTACTTTTTGCGCCAATCTCTTCGTCCTCGATGCTGCTCATTTTTTACCTCTTCAATATCTCTTGCAAGTTATATTTTAGTATGAATATACTAGAATGAACATTCAAACTACAGAGAGAACGCTCACAATGTTTGTGCTTTTTCGTCCTGCATATCCGGCGCTGTCAGTACTGCTAACGCTTACACTCAGCGGATGTGACCAGCCACAGCGCCCCGTTCAGAATTCAGTTCCTGAGGTTGGAATTGTGACATTAACCGGAACAAACGTCGTGTTGACTACTGAACTTCCCGGTCGTACATCCTCATTCAGAACTGCTGAAGTACGCCCTCAGGTTGGAGGTATACTTCAGAAAAGATTATTCGATGAGGGCGCTATTGTTAAAGCCGGACAGGCATTGTATCAGATAGATCCCGCTCCTTACCGCGCGAAGCTCGCGAAAGCTGAAGCCAGTCTTGAGTCATCCAGATTGTTAGCACAGCGTTATGAAAGGCTTCTTAAAACAAGAGCGATAAGTCAGCAGGACCGGGATGATGCACGCTCGTCCTGGCTGCAGGCTCAGGCTGATGTTGACTCAGCGCGAATCGATTTAGGTTATACAACAATTACTGCTCCAATTTCTGGCCGAATAGGGCGATCTTCTTATACGCAGGGGGCACTGCTCACCGCCAATCAGACGAATGCTCTTGCGACGATCCAGCAGCTCGATCCTATTTATGTTGATATACCTCAGTCTTCAACTGCTCTTCTGACATTGCAGGATGAATTCGCCGCGGGTCGGCTGAAACAAAATGGTAAACAACAGGCTGAAGTGAAACTTCTTCTGGATAATGGTACTGAATATTCACACCCGGGCCGCATCAAACTTTCAGAAGTCACGGTAGATGAAAGCACCGACTCAGTCATTATCCGTGCTGAGTTTCCTAACCCGGATGGCCGTTTATTGCCCGGAATGTTTGTGCGTGCAAAATTACAGGAAGGTGTACGAGAGGATGCATTGCTTGTGCCGCAAAGAGGGATTACCCGGGATCCTACAGGCCAGGCATCAGCACTTGTTGTCGATAAAGATAACAAGGTGATCCGTAAATCAGTTATGACTGACAGGGTTGTCGGTAATCAGTGGTTGATACGTGATGGACTGCAAAGCGGAGATCGTGTGATTGTGGATGGAACACAAAAAGCTCTGCCTGGTAATGAGGTCAGGATTGCCCAAGTGGCAGCGCCTTCATCTTCTGTCGCTTCTCAGCCTAAGTAAAGGGGTGATAATGTCACGTTTTTTTATTGACCGCCCCGTACTTGCGTGGGTTGTGGCCATCATTATTATGCTGGCTGGTGCACTTTCCATAATGAATTTACCTGTAAATCAGTATCCAAATATTGCGACTCCTGCAATTGCTGTCACAGGGTCTTATCCGGGGGCATCGGCAGACACGGTACAGGATACTGTTGTGCAGGTTATCGAGCAGCAACTGAATGGTCTTGATAATTTACGCTATCTGAAATCCGAAAGTAATTCGGATGGCTCATTTACCATTACTGTTACTTTTGATCAGGGAACCGATCCGGATATTGCTCAGGTTCAGGTACAAAATAAGTTATCACTGGCCACTCCTCTGATACCGGATGAGGTGCAGGCCCAGGGGATTCGAGTGGCAAAATATCAGATTAACTTTCTGATACTTGCAGGGCTTGTTTCAACAGACGGACGCCTCAGTAGCTTTGACCTTGGTGATTATCTGGTTTCCAACATGCAGGATCCGCTGACCCGCATCACGGGTGTCGGTGATTTCACCATGCTGGGAGCGCAGTATGCGATGCGCATCTGGATGGATCCCAATAAACTCAATGGTTACAAGCTCACCCCTCTGGATGTGAGCTCAGCGATTCAGGCGCAGAACGTTCAGGTGTCCGCTGGTCAGCTAGGAGGGTTGCCAACAAATGAAAATACTGAACTTAGTGCGACTGTCCTGGGTAAAACAAGGTTCACAAAACCTGAGCAGTTTGAAAATATACTTCTCAAGGTACAGCCTGACGGTTCAAGGGTTTTATTAAAAGATGTCGCCAGTGTAAGCCTTGGCTCTGAAAATTTTTCAATACAGTCTAAATACGGTAAAAACCTACCCAGTACAGCCATTGCATTACGTCTGGCTACCGGAGCCAATGCTCTTGACACAATTAAAGCCGTCAAGGCGAAACTGGATGAACTCAAGCCGGGGTTACCTGACGGGGTAGAAATTATTTACCCCTATGATACTTCGCCCGTCATAAGTGCCTCGATTGAAGGGGTGGTACATACCCTTATTGAAGCTATCGTTCTCGTCTTCGTAGTGATGTTGATTTTTTTGCAAAACTGGAGAGCGACGCTTATACCAACTTTGGCCATTCCGGTTGTGTTACTAGGCACTTTTGGCATGATGGCCGCGTTTGGATTTACAATCAATATACTGACCATGTTTGGTCTGGTACTGGCCATTGGCCTTCTCGTTGACGATGCGATAGTCGTTGTCGAGAACGTCGAACGTCTTATGGAAGAGGAAAAGCTTTCGCCGCTTGAAGCGACCCGGAAATCCATGGATCAGATCTCTGGCGCGCTGGTAGGAATCGGTCTGGTACTTTCTGCAGTATTTCTTCCGATGGCTTTTTTCGGTGGCTCTACAGGCGTGATTTACCGTCAGTTCTCCATAACCATTGTTTCAGCGATGGCCCTTTCGGTGCTTGTCGCCCTCATTTTTACGCCAGTGCTATGCGCAACGATCCTTAAACAATTCCATCATGGTACTCAGGTCAAAAAAGGATTTTTCGGCTGGTTTAACCGTAAATTTGAACGGGGCACCGTTCTGTACCGCAATGGTGTGGACCGTACGTTAAGGGCCAGGAAAAGAGCGATGTTGTTCTTTCTGGCAATCATCGCGCTGCTTGTCGCGCTGTTCCCGCAGATACCGACGTCATTTTTGCCTGATGAAGATCAGGGAAATCTTTTCGTACAGGTTCAGATGCCACCAAACAGTAGCTCGGAGCAGACCCAGAAAGTTTTGACGAAGGTATCGGAATATTTTCTGGAACAGGAAAAGGACATGGTTGCTACAACTATGTTGGTCAACGGTTTCAACTTTGCAGGACGGGGTCAGGGCTCAGCCATGGTCTTCGTCGGACTTAAACCATGGAATGAAAGAAAAGGCTCTGTATTTGAACTGGCTGGAAGGTCAATGGGGTATTTCAACACAATAAAAGAGGGAACCGTCATTTCATTCGCTCCTCCGGCAGTGATGGAACTGGGGAATGCTACGGGTTTTAACCTGTTTATCCAGGACACAACTGGAGGCGGGCATGAAAAATTAATGCAGGCACGCAATATGTTTCTTGGAATGGCAGCACAAAACCCAGCGCTTCAGATGGTTCGCCCTAATGGCATGAATGATGAACCACAGTATCAAATCCTGATTGATGACGAGAAAGTACAGGCTTTGAAACTCAGTCTTTCTGATGTGAATGACACCATGTCTGCCGCGTGGGGTTCGACTTATGTTAATGATTTCAATGACCGTGGGCGTGTAAAAAAAGTATACATTCAGGGGAAAGCCAGTTCACGAATTTCCCCGGAGGATTTTGATAAGTGGTATGTACGCAACAGCGATGGAGAGATGGTGTCATTCTCATCATTTGCCAGTGGGAAATGGAGCTATGGCTCCCCTAAACTGGAACGTTATAACGGCTTACCTGCTGTTGAACTGCTTGGTGAGCCGGCGCCTGGTTACAGTTCTGGCGATGCGATGAAGGCTGTAGAAGAGATCGCCACGAAATTGCCGCCAGGTTTAAATGTTGCATGGACCGGTCTTTCCTTTGAAGAACGTCTTTCCGGCTCGCAGGCACCTGCGCTTTACGCACTGTCCATTATTATCGTATTCCTCTGTCTGGCAGGACTTTATGAAAGCTGGAGTATTCCTTTTTCTGTCATGTTAGTCATTCCACTGGGAGTAATTGGGGCCGTAGGGGCGACGCTGTTACGCGGGCTGGGGAATGATGTGTTTTTCCAGGTGGGGCTATTGACAACAATTGGCCTGTCAGCAAAGAACGCAATACTGATAGTTGAATTTGCACGTGAACTTCATGAAAAACATGGTATGTCGCTTTCGGAAGCCGCCACTGAAGCTGCGAGAGTGCGACTGCGTCCCATCATTATGACGTCTCTTGCGTTTATTGTTGGTGTAATCCCTCTTGCAATTGCCACAGGAGCAAGTTCAGGAAGCAAACATGCTATTGGTACAGGTGTTGTGGGGGGAATGTTGACGGCGACTATACTGGCCATTTTTTACATTCCCTTGTTTTATGTGCTTGTTGCGGGATTATTTACAAAAAAATCCTCCGAAATAGAGGCTCAGGGCATCACTGAAGAAAAATAGAAATGTGAACGGTACTGGTATTCGCAATGGATACCAGTGCTGAAACCATAAAGCTTTTTCAGCGTATTTTTATGAAGCCGTTGATTTATTCTGGAGATTTACAAATGGTCAGACGTACCAGACTGGATGCAGAAGAAACCCGGGAGCATATTTTAGACGCGGCAGAGCAATGTTTTCGGGATGTAGGTATCTGTCGTACTACTTTGCAGATGATAGCCACTAAAGCTGGATGTACAAGGGGGGCTATATACTGGCATTTTCGAGAAAAAAATGAGCTTCTGAATTATATTGTTGAACGGTCGCCACTTTTTCTGTTCACGGAAATAGAGCAGATAACAATGTGCCCGGACCCGGTTATAGCACTGCACCAGTGTTTACGCAGGGGGATTAAAGATGTGGAGGAAAATCGACATCTGCAGAATGTACTCGAGATGACTTTATTTCGCCATGAATATAACGGAATGTTAAGTGATAATAATTCAATGGAGGATAAAATGGCCAATCTTTTCGCCATGATTGATTGCGTTTTATCGGATGCCCGGAGAAAAGGCAGGATACCTAAAGATATTTCAACCAAAATACTTGGTTTAGCGATTTACTGACCCTGTAAATAATTCTGTGTAATTGCCATCCGATTAAAGGTGGTCGCTCAGGC
>NZ_PIBO01000072.1:0-7074 GCF_002806725.1 Raoultella sp. T31 | reverse complement strand
CTACGGGTCCACCGCGATATTGTGCTTTGTAGCCCGGACAGGCGCGCAGCGCCGCCTCCGGGGCAGACTGGAATGGGGGCAATATGCGTCTTTCGGGATTGAAAACCCGGAATTGATATTTCCAGCCAGGCGCCTTCTGTGGTTGAAATACGTTCAGGCAAATTGCTTCCCGACGGAGGAGAAATGAAAGTAGCACTATGGCAACGATTAACGCGCTGGCTGGCTTTTTTATCTAACGGTGAAGCCGGGCAGCAGGATACCCAACGCATGATGGAGGCAATATTGCCGGTCGCCAGCCTTTACGGCGTGGATATCGGCAATGTTGAAACACGGTGGTTCCGTCATGATAAAACATACTGAGCGACGCAGGACGCGTGAAGCCTACTGGAACGAGGTGTGCTTTGTGTAGCGCGAGGCTGCTGGAGGTTGCGGCGAGCGGGATGCCATGCCGCAGCCTCCAGCAGCTTTAAATTTGTTGAACCCCCAGCGGTTTCACCCTGCCATGCAGCGCCGGGTTATCGCTCTCATCCTTAAGGCGCACGCCGGTCAGACGACGTAAAAAAGCCTGCTCCAGCAGCCACGCCAGCTTAAAGGCGGCGGCATCATAGTTCAGCCCGTCCGGGCGAATATTCGAAATACAGTTACGCTCCGACTCCAGCCGCTGACGATGCGGTTGCCAGGTCAGATAGACGCCAAGGCTGTCCGGCGAAGAGAGCCCCGGCCGCTCGCCGATTAATATTGCCACCGCTCTGGCCTTCAGCGTTTCGCCAATATCATCCCCCAGCGCCACCCGGGACTGATGGGCAAGCACCACCGGCGCGAGGCTGATGCCCAGCGTGTGCAGATAGGGCAGCAGCGCGCGAATCAGCGGCAGGGCCTGACGATGCACGGCATATGAGGAGAGCCCGTCGCCAATCACCAGCAGCAGATCCGCCGGACGCACGCCGCTGGCGGCGAGATCGGCGCGGCTGGCCTCATCCAGCCGCCGCCCGAGATCGGGACGGTTAAGATAAATATGCCGATCGCTGGCGGCACTGCGCACCGTGAGCGTCGAGAGGCCCAGCTCCGCCAGCGGCGCTTCAAGCTGCTCGCTTTCAAACGGCCGGTGGATGGCGTCGCGCGCCCGGGCATGAGCCAGACCAAAGTTGAGCACTTCGCGCGTCGGCAGGCTGGCGCCGCTGCGCCCCAGCGCAATGCGCGCATCGGTAAATTCACGCAGCGGGTTCCAGGCGTCGGGGGGATTCATACCGGTTCTCCTTGCGGCAGGACGGACAGCAGCGGATGGCGGGCATCGGTCAGACGCAGGGTGCCATCCGGGTCGATAATGCGCATTTTCGCCAGCCAGGCGGCAAACTCCGGGGCGTGCTTCAGGCCGAGCAGGCGACGGGCGTACAGCGCATCGTGAAACGAAGTGCTCTGATAGTTGAGCATGATATCGTCCGCGCCCGGCACGCCGATTAAGAACGTCAGTCCGGCGGTGCACAGCAGGGTCAGCAGCGTGTCCATATCATCCTGATCCGCTTCGGCGTGGTTGGTGTAGCAGACGTCGCAGCCGATCGGCAGTCCCATCAGCTTGCCGCAGAAGTGATCCTCCAGACCGGCGCGGATGATCTGCTTACCGTCGTAGAGATATTCCGGGCCGATAAAACCGACCACCGTATTGACCAGCAGCGGGTCGAAATGGCGAGCCACGGCGTAGGCGCGCGCTTCGCAGGTCTGCTGATCGACGCCGTGATGCGCATTGGCGGAGAGGGCGCTTCCCTGGCCGGTTTCGAAATACATCACGTTATTGCCCAGTGTGCCGCGATTAAGGCTCAGCGCCGCCTCGCGCGCCTCCTGCAATAAGGCCAGATTAATACCAAAACCGCTGTTGGCCGCTTCCGTGCCTGCCACCGACTGGAACACCAGATCGACCGGTGCGCCGCGCTCAATCAGCTGCAGGGTGTTGGTGACGTGGGTCAGAATGCAGGACTGGGTAGGGATGGCGAAGCGCTGAATAATATCGTCGAGCATATGGTTGAGCTGCGCCAGCACCGGCAGGCTGTCGCTGGCCGGGTTAATGCCGATCACCGCATCGCCCGCGCCGTACAGCAGGCCGTCAAGCATGCTGGCGGCAATGCCCTTCATATCATCCGTCGGGTGATTAGGCTGCAGGCGGACGCTAAGGTGGCCCGGCAACCCTATCGTATTGCGAAAACGGGTAATGACCTGGCACTTACTGGCGGCGAGAATCAGATCCTGATTGCGCATCAGCTTGCTGACTGCCGCCGCCATTTCCGGCGTTATCGCCCGCGCGACCCGTTGCAGGGTGGCGGTATCGGTGGCGTCATCCAGCAGCCAGTCGCGAAAATCCCCGACCGTCAGGTGGCGAATGGCGGCGAAGCCACCGCTGTCGTGGGTGTCGATAATCAGCCGGGTGACTTCGTCCTGTTCATACGGGATCGGCGGGTTAGCCAGAATCTCGCTTAACGGGACATCCGCCAGCGCGATTTTCGCCGCCATGCGCTCCTCGGCGCTCCCGGCGATCACGCCCGCCAGCGCATCGCCGGATCGCGCCGGCGACGCTTTCGCCATCAGCGTTTTCAGACTATCAAAGCGCCAGACCTGGCCTGATAGCGTTGTTTTATACATGTCGCCTCCTCAGGAGACAATGCGCAGCTGTGGATCCGCCGGCGCACGTTCGCGGGAGGATGCAGTTTTGCGAAACCACAGATAGCCTCCCAGCATCATCGCCGCGAAAATCAGCGCCAGCAGCGGGTTATACCAGACCATCGCCACCAGACAGAGTACCGCCATCGCCAGGGCGAAGGCCGGTGCCCACGGGTAGAGCGGCGCGCGGAACGGACGAATCAAATTCGGCTCGCTGCGGCGCAGCTTAAACAGCGCCGCCATCGAGGTGATATACATAACAATAGCGCCAAATACCGACATGGTGACGATACAGGCGGTCAGCGGCATCCCGCTGATGGTGATCAGCGAGTCGGAGAAAATGGCCGCGATACCGACCACACCGCCGGCGAGGATCGCCAGATACGGCGTGCGGGTGCGGCGGTTGAGGGTGGCAAGACGGGCAGGGAGATAGCCCGCCCGCGCCAGCGAGTAGATCTGCCGGGAATAGCCCATGATAATGCCGTGAAACGAGGCCACCAGACCGAACAGACCCAGCCATACCAGCATATGCAGCCAGCCGCTGCTGGTGCCAACCACCATTTTCATTGCCTGCGGCAGCGGGTCGTTGATGTTAGCCAGGGTGCGCCAGTCGCCGACGCCCCCGGCAAACACCATCACGCCGATGGCCAGTACGGTGAGGGTCAGAATACCGCCGCCCAGCGCGCGCGGGATGGTACGCTGCGGGTCTTTGGCCTCTTCCGCGGCCATCGATGCGCCTTCAATCGCCAGAAAGAACCAGATAGCAAAGGGAATCGCGGCAAACATCCCCGGCAGCGCCAGGCCGCTGAAACTCTCTGCCCCGGCCCAGCCGTTGGCGGTAAAGTGGCTCCATGAGAAGCCCGGCGCCACCACGCCCATAAACACCAGCAACTCGAAAATCGCCAGCAGGGTGACGATCAGCTCGAAGGTGGCGGCAATGCCGACGCCGAGGATGTTCAGCGTCATAAAGATAACGTAGGCGCCGCAGGCGACCCATTTGGGGTCCAGTGCCGGGAACTGGACGTTAAGATAGGCGCCGATCGCCATGGCAATCGCCGGAGGGGCAAAGACAAACTCAATCAGGGTGGCGAAACCGGCAATAAAGCCACCGGTGGGGCCGAATGCGCGGTAGGCGTAAGCGAATGGCCCGCCCGCGTGCGGAATGGCGGTGGTCAGTTCGGTAAAGCTAAAGATAAAGGCGCAGTACATGGCGGCAATGGCCAGCGCGACAATCATAAAGCCCAGGGTCCCGGCCTGCGACCAGCCGTAGCTCCAGCCAAAATACTCACCTGAAATCACCAGCCCGACGGCTATCCCCCATAAACGGAAACTGCCGAGCGTTCTTTTTAGCGTTGTGGTTTGCTCTGTCATTGTCGATGCCTCGCCAGATAAAGTTACCCGGCTCACCACGCTATTTTATTTGTCAGTTTAGGCCTGGGCAGTGCGCAACAAAATACGAGAGTATTTTGAACGCCCTTTAGGGCGGCCCGCAGGGTGAGCGCAGCGAATAAATCCTCACGTACTACGTGTACGCTCCGGTTTTTGCTCGCTGTCGATGCTCAAACTGCCTGCAATAATGACGGCTGGTGAGCCTGGTATTTCAGTTATGTGGAAGCTTGCAAAGAGAGTGCCAGGCCATACCACGGATAAACGCGGTACTTTAAGCAAACGACGATCAAAAAAAGGGCAGACCACACCCGGCGGAAGAGTCGCAGTGGTGCAGCTGCCCGCAAATGTGGCGTGAGGGATGCAGCACGGCGCCGGCGTTTTTTTTGCTCCATTGAGCCAGGCCGCTTTGCAATTTAGCAGTGGTCGCGGTATAAGGAATGTCTTATCTGGATGTTTAGATGTCTATACGCCCATGAGGTCAAATGCAAACAACACAACAACAAGGTGGGCAGCTTAAGCGCACCATGAAGACGCGCCACCTGATCATGCTGTCGCTGGGCGGCGTCATTGGCACAGGGTTATTCTTTAATACTGGCTATATTATCTCCACCACCGGTGCGGCGGGTACGCTGCTGGCCTATCTGATCGGCGCGCTGGTGGTCTGGCTGGTGATGCAGTGCCTGGGCGAGCTGTCGGTGGCGATGCCGGAAACCGGCGCTTTTCACGTCTATGCCGCACGCTATCTCGGTCCGGCGACCGGTTATACCGTGGCGTGGCTCTACTGGCTGACCTGGACCGTGGCGCTCGGTTCAAGCTTTACCGCCGCCGGGTTCTGCATGCAGTACTGGTTTCCGCAGGTGCCGGTGTGGGTCTGGTGTGTGGTGTTCTGCGCGGTGATTTTCGCCCTCAACGTCATCTCCACACGCTTCTTTGCCGAAGGCGAATTCTGGTTTTCTCTGGTGAAAGTCGTCACCATTATTGCCTTTATCATTCTTGGCGGCGCCGCCATCTTTGGCTTTATCCCGATGCAGGATGGCTCACCGGCGCCGGGGCTGCGCAACATTACCGCCGAAGGCTGGTTCCCTCACGGTGGGCTGCCTATTCTGATGACCATGGTGGCGGTGAATTTCGCTTTCTCCGGTACCGAGATTATCGGTATCGCCGCCGGCGAGACGCAAAACCCGCATCAGGTCATCCCGGTCGCTATCCGCACGACCATCGCGCGACTGATTATCTTTTTTATCGGCACCGTTTTTGTGCTGGCGGCGCTGATCCCGATGCAGCAGGCGGGGGTGGAAAAAAGCCCGTTTGTGCTGGTGTTCGAAAAGGTGGGTATCCCCTATGCGGCAGACATTTTTAACTTTGTGATTCTCACAGCTATTCTCTCCGCGGCGAACTCCGGACTGTATGCTTCCGGGCGGATGCTGTGGTCGCTGTCGAACGAAAAGACGCTGCCGGCCTGTTTTGCCAAAGTGAACAAGAACGGCGTGCCGCTGATCGCGCTGTCGGTCAGTATGCTGGGCGGCGTGCTGGCGCTGTTTTCCAGCGTTGTGGCGCCGGATACGGTCTTTGTCGCGCTGTCGGCGATTTCCGGTTTTGCGGTGGTGGCGGTCTGGCTGAGCATCTGCGCAGCGCACTTTATGTTCCGTCGCCGCCACCTCCAGCAGGGCAAAGCGCTGAGCGAACTGCACTATCGCGCGCCGTGGTATCCGCTGGTGCCGGTGCTGGGCTTTATTTTGTGCCTGGTGGCCTGCATTGGCCTCGCCTTTGACCCCAGCCAGAGAATTGCGCTGTGGTGCGGGATCCCGTTCGTCGCCCTGTGTTATGGTGCGTACTATCTGACTCGTTCACGGACATTGACCCAGGAGCCTCAACATGTCGCAGAATAATCCGTTAACCGCCATCCTGGACGTACAGCCCTTTATCTTGCTGGACGGCGCGATGGCGACGGAGCTGGAAGCGCGCGGCTGCAATCTCGCCGACAGTCTGTGGTCGGCGAAAGTGCTGGTCGACAACCCGGAGCTTATCCGCGAGGTCCACCTCGACTATTTCCGCGCAGGTGCGCAGGTGGCGATCACTGCCAGCTACCAGGCCACCCCGGCGGGGTTTGCCGCCCGTGGGCTGGATGAAGCGCAGTCGAAGGCGCTAATTGGCAAAAGCGTTGAACTGGCGCGCAAGGCACGGGAAGCGTATCTTGCCGAAAACCCGCAGGCGGGCGCGCTGCTGGTTGCCGGTTCGGTCGGGCCGTACGGCGCGTATCTTGCCGATGGTTCGGAGTATCGCGGCGATTATGTCTGTAGCCACGAAGCGTTTCAGGCGTTCCACCGTCCGCGCGTGGAAGCGCTGCTGGACGCCGGCGCCGATCTGCTGGCCTGTGAAACTATGCCCAATGTTGCCGAGATTAAGGCGCTGGCAGAGCTGCTGACCGCGTACCCTCGCGCGCGGGCGTGGTTCTCGTTTACCCTGCGCGATGCGCAGCATCTCAGCGACGGCACGTCGCTGCGGGAAGTGGTTGCCGTGCTGGCAAACTACCCGCAGGTGGTGGCGCTGGGGATTAACTGTATCGCGCTGGAAAACACCACCGCGGCGCTGGAGTATCTGCATAGCCTGACGGCGCTGCCGCTGGTGGTTTACCCCAACTCCGGCGAGCATTATGACCCGGTGACCAAGACCTGGCACCATCACGGTGAAGCCTGCGCCACCCTGGCAGGTTATTTGCCGCAATGGCAGGCTGCGGGCGCGAAGCTGATTGGTGGCTGCTGCCGCACGACGCCGAAGGATATTGCTGAATTGAACGCGCAGCGCTGAGTTTGTGCCGGGTGGCGCTGCGCTTACCCGGCCTACAAGGTATCCAACCCCCAGGCGCGGGGCGCAGCACTCACCCGACTGCTACTTGCACGAACCGTAGGCCGGGTAAGGCGAAGCCGCCACCCGGCGTCAGTTACGCTGCATCCACCAGTACAAACATTTCGTACGGGTGGATTTCGGGATAACACAGCTCACCCGTCCTGCAACGTACACGAACCGTAGGCCGGG
>NZ_PIBO01000071.1:0-9856 GCF_002806725.1 Raoultella sp. T31 | reverse complement strand
TTGCCCTGATTGTGGTTATTATGGTGCATATTTACGCCGCCCTGTGGGTGAAAGGTACCATTACCGCGATGGTGGAGGGCTGGGTGACCAAAACCTGGGCGAAGAAACATCACCCGCGTTGGTATCGCGAAGTGAAAGAGAAACAGCCTTCGACCAGCAAAGATTGATAAAGTCAGTACGAGAGCTTTTCTGACTGACGGGTGTCAGCGTAGTGACCGCGCGTAACAGAAACAGCGATGCTGTTACGCGCTATTTTACCTGGCGATGACCTGGGCGCAGATATCAATAAAATGGGTCATCATCGCGCAAGTCAGGCGGCAATGGCGGGCAGTAAAATGCAGATGTGAAAAAAGGCCCACGTTAATGAATAACATGGGCCTGAATAGTGGCGGAACGGACGGGACTCGAACCCGCGACCCCCTGCGTGACAGGCAGGTATTCTAACCGACTGAACTACCGCTCCACTTACTGTTCCCTTGGGAACGAGGCGAATATTACGGATTCCCCATAACGCCGTCAACGCTTTTTCTTCAGTTTTGAATCGTTTGCTGTAAAAATCGCCCGCCAGGTGATTTTTACAGCATATCCCGATGGTTCAGGCGCGCCACAGGCAGCTTCCGCCCTTCTTTTGCACCAGATCGAGTCGGGATTCGTGGCTCACTATCTCTTCATCAGTCGCATAAACCACGCGTAATTTGCTGGCTGCACGAACAACCCGCTGTATTCCCATTTCTCCGGCCTGCTGTTGCCCCTCACCTTCCATTGAAAATGCCATCGTCGTCTGACCACCGGTCATCATCAGATAAACATCGGCCAGAATCTGGGCATCGAGTAATGCCCCGTGCAGCGTTCGCTTACTGTTGTCTATTTCATAACGCGAGCACAGCGCATCCAGGCTATTACGCTTGCCGGGGAACATTTTCCGCGCCAGCGCGAGGCTATCGGTGACTTTGCAGAAGGTATTGGTTTTCGCAATGCCGCGATTCAGCTTGCTGAATTCATAATCCATAAAGCCGATATCAAACGAGGCATTATGAATGACCAGCTCCGCGCCGCGGATATAGTCCATAAACTCGTCGGCCACATCCGCAAACACCGGTTTATCCATCAGGAATTCATCGGCGATCCCGTGAACGCCGAAGGCTTCCGGGTCCACCAGCCGGTCCGGTTTCAGATAAACATGGAAGTTGTTCCCGGTGAGGCGGCGGTTTATCACCTCTACCGCACCGATCTCAATGATCTTATGTCCTTCGTAGTGCGCACCGATCTGGTTCATACCGGTGGTTTCAGTATCGAGAACAATCTGTCGTGTAATTGCAGTGCTCATATCAGCCATTTATGTCAGACTTGCCGTTTATCTATCGATTTCAATTACAGGAAGTCTACCAGAGATGCTTAAACAGGTAGAAATTTTCACCGATGGTTCATGCCTGGGCAATCCCGGGCCCGGTGGTTATGGGGCGATTTTACGCTATCGCGGAAAAGAAAAAATCTTTAGTCAGGGCTATCACCTCACCACCAATAACCGGATGGAGATGATGGCGGCAATCGTCGCCCTCGAAGCGCTGAAAGAGCAGTGCGAAGTGATCCTCAGCACCGACAGCCAGTATGTGCGCCAGGGGATCACCCAGTGGATCCATAACTGGAAAAAACGCGGCTGGAAAACCGCTGACAAAAAACCGGTCAAAAACGTCGATCTCTGGCAGCGCCTGGATGCGGCGCTCGGCCAGCATCAAATCAAATGGGAATGGGTCAAAGGCCACGCCGGCCACCCGGAAAATGAACGCTGCGATGAGCTGGCACGCGCGGCCGCCTCCAGCCCGACGCAGAGCGATACCGGCTACCAGCCAGAAAGCTAACTCTGTCGCGTGGCGCCAACCGTCTGACGCAGCTGCGTTTTGGCTTTTCCTGATTTCATCGGATTTAGCGTCAGCGGAATCGTCCGCTTCCGGGCAACAATCAGCTGCAAACAGCCCAGCGCCGGCAGATGAGCGCTGAGCAGTTTGCCGCCATGTCTGGACCACGGCAGCACCTGATAGCGACCATAATGCAGCACCTCAAAATTCAACAACGCCAGCCAGTCCAGCTGGCGCATCAGCGTAAACATCCGGCTGTTGTAGGGCGTCGTCTTACGCAATACCGGCACCAGCTTACGCAGGCCCATCAGGCTGACGGGGTTAAACCCGGTCAAAATCATCCAGCCGTCATCTATTAATACCCGGTCGGCTTCACGCAGCAAACGATGCGGATCGCCGCACCACGGCAAAGTATGCGCCAGCAGGCAAGCATCAACCGACTTTTCGGCAAAAGGAAGATGCAGCGGATCGGCTTTAACCTGCATCGGGTTGCCTTGCAAAGACACATTCACCTGATGGGAGATGGCACAGGCTTCGGTATTGATTTCCGCGCTCAGATTGCCAATTTTAAGCAAATGAAAGCCATATAATTTAGCCAGCCACGGTTTCATCTGCCGTTCCAGCGATTCACGATAGTATTCGCCCCAGGGCATACTGGACCAGTGCTCGGGCGCTGTGATTGACTGAGGTATCCTTGCCGGCTTCATCGCAACCTTCCGCTACGCTTTGAGAGGTAATTTATGAATCTTATCAGCATTCCCGCATTTCAGGACAACTACATCTGGGTTCTTAGTGAGGAGAACGGCCGTTGCCTTATCGTCGATCCCGGCGAAGCTGCACCGCTACTGGCCGCCATCGAAGCCAATCACTGGCAACCAGAAGCCATTTTACTGACCCACCACCACCACGATCATGTTGGCGGCGTAAAACAACTGCGTGATAAATTCCCGGCTCTTGTCGTTTACGGACCGGCAGAAACCCAGGATAAAGGCACCACTCACCTTGTGGCCGACGGCGATCGGGTGACGATTTTGGGTCACGAATTCTCTATTTTTTCTACGCCCGGTCACACTTTAGGACACATCTGTTTCTACAGCGAACCTTATCTTTTTTGTGGCGATACAATGTTTTCCGGCGGCTGCGGAAGGCTTTTCGAAGGAACAGCAGAGCAGATGTATCAATCATTTAGGAAAATAAACGCCCTTCCCGAGGATACCCTGATTTGTTGCGCACATGAGTATACTTTAGCAAATATGAAGTTTGCATTGAGTATCCTTCCTCATGACAGGGATATAAATGATTACTACCGTAAAGTTAATGAGTTACGTGCAAAAAAACAAATGACACTCCCCGTAACTCTGAAAAATGAGCGACGTATAAATATTTTTTTACGCACGGATGATAATGATTTAATTAAAGAAATATCCAAAGAAACAAATTTGCAACACTCTGCACAGAGATTTGCCTGGTTAAGGTCAAAGAAAGATGACTTCTGACATTTAATTCTTGTCATTCGCCGCCTTCACCGTTATTCTTGCTCGTCTTTTAAGCAACTATTGACACACACATGAAGGCACGAGCGATTTTACTCGCCTCTGTCTTGCTGGTGGGGTGCCAGTCGTCGAAAAACGATGGCAACGTCCAACAGCACGCACAGAGCCTTTCTGCAGCTGGTCAAGGGGAAGCAGGTAAGTTCACAAGTCAAGCGCGCTGGTTAGATGATGGAACCTTCTACGCGCAAGACCAGGATCTGTGGACTTCCATAGGCGACGAGCTAAAGATGGGAATACCGGAAAATCCCCGGATTCGCGAACAAAAACAGAAATATTTAAGTAATAAGAGCTATCTCCACGATGTAACTTTACGGGCAGAGCCGTATATGTACTGGATAGCCGGGCAAGTTAAGAAACGTAACATGCCAATGGAACTGGTATTACTACCCATAGTGGAGAGCGCTTTTGACCCGCACGCAACGTCTGGCGCCAATGCCGCAGGCATCTGGCAGATCATTCCGAGCACCGGGCGCAATTATGGTTTGAAACAGACCCGCAGCTACGATGCGCGTCGTGACGTCGTCGCCTCTACAACGGCGGCGCTGGATATGATGCAGCGTCTGAACAAGATGTTCGACGGCGACTGGTTGTTAACGGTCGCGGCGTACAACAGCGGCGAAGGCCGGGTGCTGAAGGCAATGAAAGCGAACCGTTCGCGTGGTAAATCCACCGATTTCTGGTCACTTCCATTACCGCGGGAAACCAAGGTGTATGTGCCGAAAATGCTGGCGTTGAGTGATATTCTCAAAAACAGCAAACGTTATGGCGTGAAGCTGCCGACGGCAGACGAAAGCCGTGCGCTGGCGCGTGTTCGCCTCGACAGTCCGGTTGAGATTAGCCAGCTCGCAGATATGGCAGGCATGCCCGTCGGCAAGTTGAAAACCTTCAACGCTGGCGTCAAGGGCTCAACCCTCGGCGCAAACGGGCCCAAGTATGTAATGGTGCCACAGAAGCACGCTGTTCAGCTGCGTGAATCACTGGCTTCTGGCGATATTGCCGCCGTGCAACCTACGCAGCTGGCGGACAACACGCCGTTGACCAGCCGTAGCTACCGGGTGCGTTCGGGCGATACGGTTTCCGGGATTGCATCGCGTCTTGGCGTATCGACGAAAGATCTGCAGCAGTGGAATAACCTGCGCGGGTCTGGGCTGAAAGTGGGTCAGAACCTGATTATTGGCGCCGGTAGCAGCGCCCAGCGTCTTGCCAACAACAGCGATAGCATTACCTATCGCGTGCGTAAAGGCGATTCGTTGTCGAGCATCGCCAAACGTCACGGCGTGAATACACGTGATGTGATGCGCTGGAATAGCGGTACTGATGACCTGAGGCCTGGCGATCAGCTGACGCTGTACGTGAAGAACAGCAGCAGACCAGACTCCTGATACATCTCTTAGTAGAAAAGGCACCGGATCCCGGTGCCTTTTTATTTTAAAGCGCTTGCTGTTTTAAAGCGCTTTATGCGCTTCAAACATAATCGTATCGCTGGTAAATGAGCCGTCCTGCTGCAAAGCGAAATAGGCTTTGACCTCTGCGGATGCGCTCTCCTGATATAAACGGATGGCCTCCACCAGCGGCGCGGGCGTGCGCATACGGGCTACCCATGAGGCAAATTCCAGCGGCAAACGGTCG
The DNA here is from genome assembly GCF_002806725.1 of Raoultella sp. T31. Classification (NCBI taxonomy): domain Bacteria; kingdom Pseudomonadati; phylum Pseudomonadota; class Gammaproteobacteria; order Enterobacterales; family Enterobacteriaceae; genus Klebsiella; species Raoultella sp. T31. The sequence goes on along the minus strand of NZ_PIBO01000071.1, from coordinate 4,818 downwards.
GTCAACAGCTGATTGATGGCCAGCCCGGCCTCATTCGCTAACGCCAGCCATTCTCCGCTTGAGTAGTTACGTACATGAGACGTATCGCGCAGCGCTTCAACGGTTTGCAGCCAGATATCGCGCACGGGGTGTCCGGGCGACATCACATCCATAATCATCATCACTCCGCCCGGCTTCAGGACGCGCTTAACCTCACGCAGCGCCTGGCCGACATCATGCCAGTGATGGGCAGAATAGCGGCTTATCACCACATCAAAGCTGGCATCCGCAAACGGCAGCGATTCAGCATACCCCTGCTGAGTGGCAATATTCGACATGCCTTTATCGCGCGAGGCCTGGGCAACAACCTCCAGCATCTGACTGGATAAATCATACGCCGTAACCTGTGCCACCTGTCCCGCCGCCGCAAAGCTGGCATGTCCGGCGCCACACCCCATATCCAGAACATGTGCATGGGGAAAATCAGCCAGGCGTTCGGCAAGGCGCTGCAGATCGCGTCCGGATGCGTGAACGGCGCTGGTCAGGTAGGCGCTTGCCTGTGAGCCAAACTGTTTTTCGACGTTGTCATGATGAGAGCGTGTTGTCATTGTGTTGTCCTTTAGCGGTTTGAAGAATAAAGGCGGCACCATGCTTGCACAGGCCCGCCCCATGGCAGGCCTGACATACCTTTATTAATCAGGCTTGCCGGGACTGAATTCGACTAGTAGCGGGTTGTGGTCAGAGGCGCTCGTCACCAGTACGGAAGCATCGTGGACGCTTAACCCCCGATAGAACACAAAATCAAGCGGGCGACCAAACGCGCGGCGGCGCTGATCGTCAGGGAAACGAACTTCGCGCAGCGACATTTCTCGCGCAAAGTGATAGAGCGCATTCATACGTGAACGGCTCCAGGCATTGAAGTCACCGGCCATAATCACCGGTCCACTGTGATGGGCAATTTGATCGCCAATTGGCAGCAGCTGCTTGCTGTAGACATCAACACCGAGGCTGAAATTAACGGCGTGAATATTCACAACCATCAGTAAACGCGTATCCGGCAGCGGGTACACGGTCACTAATGCGGACTTTGCCAGCCGCAGAATCGGCTCACGCTCGCGCAGCGGGCAGCAGTATACCGGATGTGCCGAAGCCAGCGTCATGACGCCAGAGGGGTGCTGCGGCAAGACCAGGGCCGGGACCTGATCGGCGGCCAGGTAGTTAGTCGTCGCAAATCGGACCATTTCAGGGGTAGTTTGCGCTTCCTGTAACAGCACAAGGTGGGCATCTTTACCGAAGCTCTTGAGAACTGACTTCCACTCAGCGCGCTGCTGCTTAAAGATATTCCACACCAGGACACGGATCTTTTCATCTGTGCTTAATGGCACGCCGGCCGCAAATGCCTGGCTCACGCTTGCGAACGACCCCGGAGGCAAAATTCTCTCCGCGGGCTGTCCGGCGATGTAGCGCATAGCATAAGTATTCTTTCGCAATTTGGGCATCAAACCTCGATAACAGGAAACCAGCCTGACTGCGGCTGGTTCTTCTGTTATAGGGATTTTCACCGGTACTTTCAATGCAATTCGCGAGAAACCTTTATCCTTCGACATTCACCGTCTTTGCTGGTCGATACTTATCCAGACGACCGCTATGCACAGTCAGCAACAGCGCGACAAAGACAATGACAGCCCCTGTCCACGGCGTCTCGGCCAATCCATAGCGTTCCACCGTTTGCCCACCGATAACTGACCCCAACGCAATACCAACGTTGAACGCGGCGATATTCAGGCCGGAGGCCACGTCAACCGCACCCGGCGTGTACTGCTCGGCTTTTTGCACGACATAAACCTGCAGCCCCGGCACGTTACCGAAGGCAAAAATCCCCATTACCAGCACCGTTGCCAGCGCCGCATACTGGATGCTGGCGGTAAACTGGAATACCAGCAGCAGGGCGACCAACGCGGCAAAGATAAACTTCAGTGCCGCAACGGCCCCATGTTTATCGGCCAGTTTTCCGCCCCAGACATTGCCAACGGCGACCGAGATCCCATAGCCCAACAGAATCCAGCTCACCGTTGATGGGCTAAACCCGGCCAGCTCCTGCATCATGGGAGCCAGGAAAGTAAATGCGGTGAAGACGCCGCCATATCCCAATGCGGTAATAGCATAAATCATCAACAGGCGCGGGTGGGTGAGTACTTTTACTTGATCACGAAGACTAGCGCTGGCGCGGCCTGGGATGTTGTTCGGTACCAGAATCAGACTGCTCACCAGTGCAATGACGCCGAGGATCGAGACGGCGAGAAAGGTTTCTCGCCAGCCAAAATGCTGACCGATAAAGGTCCCGATTGGCACACCGGTCACCAGGGCGACCGTTAAGCCGCCAAACATAATGGCGATCGCCGAAGCGGCTTTCTCTTTCGGTACCAGACTCGTCGCGATGGTTGAGCCAATCGAGAAGAACACACCGTGCGCCAGCCCGGTCAGCAGACGCGCAAAGATCAGCGTCGCATAACCGGGAGCCTGCCAGGCCAACAGATTACCGGCGGTAAAGAGCACCATTAGCGCCAGAAGCAGCTGTTTACGCGGCATACGCCCGGTCAATGCGGTCAGTACCGGCGCCCCGATGGCAACCCCCAGTGCGTAGATCGAAACCAGCAGACCGGCAGAAGGCAACGAGATCGCCAGTTGTTCAGCAATCGCGGGGACTAGCCCCACAATCACAAATTCCGTGGTACCAATAGCAAAGGCACCGATCGTTAAGGCAAGTAGCGCCAGTGGCATAATTTACTCCGTATCATCAGGATTAAGATGACACGTAGTATGAAGCGGTGTTTAAATAACAAAAACCATCAAAATCTCAATAGAATTTTGCTACAGGTGCAATAATGAGAGCCACTTCAGAAGAGATAGCCATCTTTGTCGCTGTCGTCGAAAGCGGGAGCTTTAGTCGGGCGGCCGAACAGCTGGGGCAGGCTAATTCCGCCGTCAGCCGGGCGGTAAAAAAGCTGGAATCAAAACTTGGTGTCAGCCTGCTGAACCGTACGACCCGTCAGCTCAACCTGACCGAAGAGGGAGAGCGCTATTTTCGTCGCATGCAGGTCGTTCTGCAGGAAATGGCGGCGGCGGAGAATGAGCTTCTGGAGACACGAACGACGCCGAGGGGATTGTTGCGCGTTGATGCCGCCACGCCGGTGGTGCTGCATTTTCTGATGCCGCTGGTGAAACCTTTTCGCGAGCGTTATCCAGAAATGACCCTGTCCCTGGTGTCATCAGAAACCTTTATCAATCTGATTGAGCGTAAAGTCGACGTCGCGATCCGTGCCGGTACGTTAACGGATTCAAGCCTTCGCGCCCGGCCGCTTTTTAACAGCTACCGTAAAATTATCGCCTCCCCGGACTACCTCGCTCGCCGTGGTACGCCGAAAAATGTCGCTGACCTGAAAGATCACCTGTGCCTGGGCTTTACCGAGCCGGTCTCGTTGAATAGCTGGCCCGTCTCCTGCTGCGATGGTCAGTTGCTGGAAGTCAGCTGCGAGATATCCTCAAATAGTGGGGAAACCATAAAACAGCTGTGCCTTGCCGGTAACGGCATCGCCTGTTTATCGGATTATATGGTGAATCAGGAGATTGCGAGCGGGGAGTTTGTCGAGCTTCTTGCCGACAAGCGACTGCCGGTAGAGATGCCGTTTAGCGCCGTTTACTACAGCGACAGAGCGGTCAGCACCCGGATCAGGGCGTTTATTGATTTTCTCAGCGAGCATGTAAAACAGCTCCCGAAGGACCTGTAGAGGGTTAAATAAGGGCTACAGAGGGTTAATTATTTTAATCCCACTCAGGGGCAAGACCTTCCGGGCTAACCAGGCGATCGTTGCAATCCAGCGCGGCGATCGCTTTGCGATCCTCCTCATCTAGCTGCAGATCCTGAGCCTTCAAATTACTCGCCAGATTTTCGCGCTTCGTGGAAGACGGGATCACGGCGTAGCCTTCACCTATCGCCCAGGCCAGAATCACCTGTGCCGGCGTCGCATTGTGTTTCGCGGCAATACGGGCGATCACTTCATCTTTCAGCGCCTTACCATAAGCCAGCGTCATGTAAGAAGTAATATGGATACCGTGTTCCGCGGCCCACTCCACCACCTTGCGGTTTTGCAGGTATGGCGAGAGCTCAATCTGATTGGTGGCGATATTTTCAGCACCAACGGCGGCAATCGCACGTTCCATGAGCGGAATCGTAAAGTTAGAGATACCAATCTGGCGGGTCAGCCCCTGCTTTTTCGCGGCCAGAAGTGCAGGCATAAATGCTTCGACGGCAACGGCATCGTTCGGCGACGGCCAGTGGATCAACGTCAGATCGACATAATCTGTACGCAGCTTCTGCAGGCTCTCTTCAAGACTGGCGATAAGTTTTTCCGGACTCAGGTTCTCAATCCAGATTTTGGTGGTGATAAACAGCTCATCACGCGGCACACCGCTTTCTGCAATAGCCTGGCCGACAGCGGCCTCGTTATCATAAATCTGAGCGGTATCAATCGTACGGTAGCCCAGTTCCAGCGCCGTTTTTACCGATGCGATAACCACATCATCTTTCAGACGGAAGGTTCCAAGACCAAATGCAGGGATTGCCATAAAATTCCTCGTTTTTACTTAGTGTTAACTCATTGAGAATGATTATGGCTGAGGCGACGGAGGGGAAAAAGATCGATAAATGCAGAGGATTTTTGCTGAAACAGCAACAATAGTTCGACGGAAAAACAAAAAGCCCTGAGCAAATGCTCAGGGCTTTCAATAAGTGGCGGAACGGACGGGACTCGAACCCGCGACCCCCTGCGTGACAGGCAG
>NZ_PIBO01000070.1:0-10772 GCF_002806725.1 Raoultella sp. T31 | reverse complement strand
CAACACAGAGGAGCCGTAGGACCCGTAGCCCCGGTAAGCGCAGCGCCACCGGGGAACCAGCCACAGACATATAGCAACACGAAGGACCCGTGGGACCCGTAGCCCCGGTAAGCGTAGCGCCACCGGGGAGCCAGCCGCAGACATATCGCAACACAGAGGCCCCGTGGGACCCGTAGCCCGGCTAAGGCGTTTACGCCGCCAGCCGGGATCAGCCCTCCTCAGCCGAGGACTGCCGTGCTCAGGCGGCAGGTACAGCAGCGGCGGCCCCGCTCGTCGAACACCGCAATCTCCCAGCTCTGATTCTGACGTCCCAGATGCAGAGGGCGACACTCGCCGCGCACGCGGCCGCTTGAGACCGCCCGATGATGGGTCGCATTCAGCTCGGTCCCCACCACGCACTGCCCCTCTTCGCTCATCAGCCAGCCGGCCATCGACCCCAGCGTCTCCGCCAGCGCCGCCGACGCTCCGCCGTGCAGCAGACCAAACGGCTGATGCGTACGCGCATCCACCGGCATACTCGCCTCCAGCAGCCCCTCTTCCAGCCGGGTGTAGACGATCCCCAGATGCGCCACCATCGTATTTTCGCTGGTGGCATTAAGCGCCTCCAGCGTCAACTGACGTTTCCAGGCCATTTACGCCCCCAGCGTCGAGCCGCCGTCGACCACGATATCCTGCAGCGTGATATGGCTGGCGTGATCGGAAGCGAGGAACAGGATCGTGCTGGCAATCTCCTGCGGGCGCGCAATTTTACCCAACGGGATCCCGAGCTTAAACTGCTCGCCGAAACCGCGGATACGGCGCTGCTCGGCATCCTCACTCAGCCACAGCGTGCGCTGCATATCGGTGTCGGTGGAGCCCGGAGAGACCAGGTTGCAGCGTACGCCGCTGCCCGCCAGCTCGAGGCCCACGGTCAGCGCCAGACTTTTCAGCGCCGCCTTTGAGGCGCCGTAGGCGCTCATGCCGATGCGCGGCGTATGCGCGGCATCGGAGGCGACGGTGACGATGGCTCCGCCCTGCTGGCGACGGAACTGGCCCATCGTCTGCTGAAACAGGTTAAACGCCCCGCCGACGTTGACGGCGAAAGTCTGCTGCCATGCGTCCAGACTCAGCTCATCGGTCGCGCCCATGCGCAGAATCCCCGCGGCGTTAACCAGCACATCCAGCCGGTCAATGCCTTGCAGCAGATGCCCGCAGACCTCGGCCACCTGCTGCGCATTGGCAACATCCAGCGTGTGGGTAGCAAAGGGATAGTTATCCCCCTCAAACGCGAGATCGAAACCGCTTACCCGGGCGCCGGCTTCGACAAACGCCAGCGCCGTCGCGTAACCAATGCCTTTACCGGCGCCGGTGACCCAAACGGTTTGCCCCTGGAAATCCAGCGCGGCCATTATTTCACCTCACGGGAGAGCAGCGCCCACCAGGCGTCAATGGTCGGGTTTTTCGCCAGCATCACGAAGTCAATATCGCCGTGCACTTTGCGCCAGCGGGCGGCCAGCGCCATCATCCGTACGGAGTCCAGACCGTAGTCGATCAGGTTTTCGTCATCCCTGGGCTCGTCGGATTCATCGAGCAGCGGCAGCATCAGCGCCCGCAGCGCCGTTTTTGAGGCCGGCAGCGGCAGCAGCTCTTCGGTCATGACGACGCGACCGCAGCGGCCGGCAACATATTTCAGCGACATCAGATGTTCTTCGCGGCTAAAGTCCGCCAGCGCATCGGCGACGAAGAACGGTTTAATATCGCGCATAAAGGCGTCGGTCGCGGTGGTCATACAGCCAATATGGGCATAGACGCCGGTGATAATCAGCTGATCGCGGCCGCTCTCTTTGAGCCTCTCTTCCAGCGGCGAACGGTGAAACGCGCTGTAGCGCCACTTCACCAGCACGGTGTCGTGTTCATCCGGCGCCAGCGCGGCAATCACGCGCTGCTGCTCCGGCGAACGGGTCAGCCCCGGCCCCCACATATCATTTAGCAGGGCGCGATCTTCATCGCTTTGCTCTTTCGGCTGCGCGGTGTAAAACACCGGAATGTTATTCCGTTTGCACAACTCGCGCAGCGCGGCAATGTTCGCCACCACTTTCGCCATCATCGCGCTGTCTTCCCCCCAGAAGTTGAGGAAATACTCCTGCATATCGTGGATCAACAGCGCAGCGCGGGAAGGCTCAAAGGCCCAGTTCACTTTATTCACCGGGATGTCGCTGGCTTCCGGCAGCGCGTAAGCCTGTAATTGAGGGATGGCCATTCTCTTTTCTCCTTCAGCCCGGCTCGCGTGAAGCCAGCCACTGACGTAATTGTTTTTTATCGACTTTGCCCACCGGCGTCAGCGGCAGCGCATCCACGCACTCCACACGGTCCGGCAGTTTAAATTCCGCGACGCCCTGCTCGCGCAGGAAGCGACGTACCGCCACCGCACGCAGCGGCTCTTTCACCACCAGGTACGCGCAGCTTTTCTCGCCCAGCAGGCTATCTTCCATGCTGACCAGCGCGGCATGGATCACCGCCGGATGACGCAGCAGCAGGTTTTCAACCTCCTCCGCCGCGATCTTCTCGCCGCCGCGGTTAATCTGATCTTTTTCCCGCCCCTGCACGGTGATGTAGCCGTCCTCGTCGATCGAGATAAGATCGCCGGAACAGTAAAAACCATCGGCATCAAACGCTTCGGCGTTGTGCTGCGGACTGTTGTAGTAGCCGCGGAAAGTGTATGGACCCCGGGTCATCAGACGCCCCACCTCGCCGCGCGGCAGCGGATTGCCGTCGGCATCGGCGACCCAGACCTCATCGTCCGGGCACATCGGGCAACCCTGGGTATTGATAATGCGTTCAAGGCTGTCGTTGAGGCGGGTGTAGTTCACCAGCCCTTCCGCCATGCCGAAGACCTGCTGAAGCTGGCAGCCAATCTCCGCCGGGATCCGCGCCGCCAGGGTTGCCGACAGGCGCGCGCCGCCGACCTGCAGCAGCGTCAGCGAACGCAGCGGCGCATTCCCGGCCCCTTCGCGGATCGCCTGTAGCCACAGGCTGACCGCCGGCGGTACCAGCGCAGCGACGTTAATCTGATGTTGTTCGATCAGCGGGAAGCACAGGGTTGCGCTCGGATCGGCGGCCAGAATCACCCGGCCACCGGCGAGAAACACGCCAAGGGAACCCGGCGAGCTCATCGCGTAGTTGTGGGCGGCGGGCAGCGCGTTGAGGTAGCGGGTTTGCGCGCTGATGCCGCAAATTTCGTTACTGCGACGGATGCTGTAGTCATAGTCGTTATGGGTGCGAGGTATCAGCTTCGGCGTACCGGTACTGCCGCCGGAGAGCTGGAAAAAGGCCACTTCATCGGCAGGTGTCGGATTAGCGATAAAGTTCTCCGCTGGCCGCGCGATCGCCGCCGCCAGATCGTATTCGCCGCAATCGTTGCGCAGCAGCACAACCCGTACTGACGCGTGCTGCTCAACAAAGCTATTCAGGAAATGGTCATCGGCAAACAGCGCATGCTCGCGATCGGCAATCAGCAGCGCGGGCTCAATTTGCGTCGCGTAGGCATTCAGCTCGCTGCGCTGATGGCTGAACAACGCGTTCACCGGCGCCACCCCGATGCGCAGCAGCGCGAACAGGGTGATGTAGAACTCGGCGACGTTGCCCAACTGCACCAGCGCGGTTTCGCCGCGCTTGAGCCCCAGATGCTGAAGCGATGAGGCCAGGTTATCCACCTGCTGATTGAACTGACGATAGCTGTACTGCTTAGCACCGTCGATAATGGCGATGGCGTCGCTGTCGGCGTGACGGGTAATCAGGTTGGTGAGCGGCAGATCCTGCCAGTAACCCTTTTCGCGGTAGCGGGCGGCAAAACTTTCCGGCCAGCGGTTAAATGCAATCATCATCGCCTCTTAATTCAAGCCAAACACATTCAGCATGGTCGTCAGTTTGACGCCGGTTTCGCGCCACTCCCCTAGCGGAGAGGAGGCCGGAACAATCCCCGCGCCGGCGAACAGACGCAGCGTGCGATCGCGCAGGCGGGCGCAGCGAATCGTCACCACCCACTCGCCGTTCCCTTCGTCATCACACCAGCCAACGATGCCGCCGAACAGCTGGCGATCGAACGGTTCCAGCTCGGCAATCAGTCGTTTCGCCACCTGATGGGGGAAACCGCTCAGAGCCGGGGTCGGATGCAGCAGGCAGGCCAGCGACATCGCGTTTTCCTGCGCCAGCGCGGTACCTTCAATCGGCGTCGCCAGATGCCACAGCGTCGGCGTGGTGACCAGCTGCGGAGAATCCGGCAGCGACAGCTCACGACAGCGCGGCGTCAGCACCGTCTTCATCGCCTGGGTCACCAGTTCGTGCTCGTGGCGATCTTTTCCGGATGTCAGCAGTTTGTTACCCGCTTCGCGATCCAGCACGTCATCCGGCTGGCGACGGGCCGAACCGGCCAGCGGCAGGGAGCTGAAACGATCGCCCTCTTTGCGTAGCAGCAGTTCCGGGCTGGCGCCCAGCAGTACGCCGCCGTCGGAGAGCGGCACGTGGAAATTAAAGCTGGCAGGATTCTGCGCGATCAGGCGCTCAAGCAGCGCGCCGCTGTCCACGCATTCGCGGGTGGTAATATCGATCAGGCGCGACAGGACAACCTTGTCCACTTCCGGCGTCGCGGTCAGCTCAGCGGCCCGCTCCACCATCGCCATAAACGCATCCTGTTGCGGAATGTCCTGACGCGCCACGACATCCATTGCCGTCCGGGTGCAGGAGTAGCGCGCCGACTGCTGTTTGCCGGTACGGGAGAAATGCTCCAGGCTCTCAGGAATAAACAGCTCGGAAGGCTGGTTGGTATCAAACGGGATAGCGCCGACCATCACCGGTTTACGGATCCCGGCAGCCTTCGCGTCGGTGAACGCGGCCGCCATGTGGTGCTGGAATTTGCCGTTGAGCAGCGCGCCATCGGCGGCAGAATGGGAAAAACGGCGAAAACAGCCCGCGGTCTGAAAACTGCGGTGCGGCGACATAAAGAAGAAGCTTTCCGGCGACAGGGTCATATTTTGTTCCCGTACCTCCTCGGCCAGTGACGTTTCCATATCATCCTCCAAAAAACGATAAAGATATTACGAATAATTATCATTTATATTTTTGTTGGGTAACCTAAAAGGTATTGCCTGCCATGTCAACCGTACAAACGGCATGTTGTGCGACTTAGGCTTGCATCCATGCGTGACAAAGTTGAAAATGAGACGCATTTATATCAACTTAATCAGGATGCGAATACGTGAATTTGTCCACATTATGTCGCCGTACCCTGCTGGCCTGCGGGCTGGCGCTTTTAGCAATGACTTCAGCTCTGGCGGCCGACTGGCCTCGTCAGGTGACCGATAGCCGCGGTGCGCATACGCTGGAAAGCAAACCCCTGCGCATTGTCTCCACCAGCGTCACCCTCACCGGCTCGCTGCTGGCGATTGACGCGCCGGTGGTCGCCAGCGGCGCCACCACGCCGAATAACCGCGTGGCCGACGCTCAGGGATTTCTGCGTCAGTGGAGCGCCGTCGCGCAAGAACGTAAGCTCGCGCGCCTGTACATCGGCGAACCCAGCGCCGAGGCCGTGGCCGCGCAAATGCCGGATCTGATTCTGATTAGCGCCACCGGCGGTGACTCCGCCCTCGCGCTGTACGACCAGCTCTCCACCATCGCGCCGACGCTTATCATTAATTACGATGACAAAAGCTGGCAGGCGCTGTTGACCGAACTGGGGCACATCACCGGCCAGGAAAAGCAGGCGTCGGCGCGTATTGCCGAGTTCGATAAGCAACTCGCCACCCTGAAGCACCAGATGAAACTCCCGCCGCAGCCGGTGAGCGCGCTGGTGTACACCGCCGCCGCCCACAGCGCCAACCTGTGGACAGCGGAATCCGCTCAGGGCCAGATGCTTGAACAGCTGGGCTTCACCCTGGCGACCTTGCCCGCCGGTCTGCATACCAGCCAGAGTCAGGGAAAACGCCATGACATTATCCAGCTGGGCGGAGAAAATTTAGCCGCTGGCCTCACTGGCAACAGCCTGTTCCTGTTCGCCGGCGACGATAAAGATGCGGCGGCGATTTACGCCAACCCGCTGCTGGCGCACCTCCCGGCGGTAAAGAACAAGCGCGTCTATCCGCTCGGTACAGAAACATTTCGCCTCGATTACTACAGCGCCATGCTGGTAGTGCAGCGTCTCACGACGCTCTTCGGCTAACTCTCATTCCCGGCTGGCGCTGCGCTTAGCCGGGCTACAATATCTGCGACATCCCGCCACGCTCTTCGGCTAACTCTCATTCCCGGCGGGCGCTGCGCTTAGCCGGGCTACAATATCTGCGGCGTCTCGCCACGCTCTTCGGCTAACTCTCGTTCCCGGCTGGGCGCAGTGCCTGACCGGAAAATTTCACCGCATTCAACTTTCGCTGACCGCCTCAGGACGCTGGAAACGACGCAGCTCTCCCAGCAGCCCCATCAGTATTACGCCGACAATCACCAGCGCCCAACCGCTGGCGCTCGCCGACGCGACCGGGGTCATCATCGCCCCCAGCCCGCCGAGCAACGCGGCGCCAATGGCATCGCCAGTAACGTTCTGCGCGGTCCACAGGCCGTTAATCCGCCCGAGCATCGCTTCCGGCGTCTGGGTCTGAATCAGGGTGTACTGCAACAGCGAGCTGATCGCGCTCAGCCAGCCAAACAGCGCCAGACACAGCGCGCCCAATGCCCAGACCGGCATCAGGCTGAACAGCGCAATGGCGACAAATGAGCCGACCGTGGTCATCAGCATCAAAGCGCCCGGTTTCGCCGTTTGCGCCAGCTGACCGCTGGTCAACGCCCCCAGCGCTGCCCCCAGCGGAATAGCGGCATACAGCAAACCAATCTGCGAGGCCGACATCTGCCAGCCGTCGGCCAGCGCCGGGTAAAGCACCCGCACCGCGCTCGCCATGGTCAGCAGACCGCCCAGCAGGGCAATCCCGCCAATCAGCGGGCTATTGAAGAGGAATTTCAGTCCCGCCAGCAGCGACTTGAGCGGATGTTCCCGCGGTTGCGGCGGCGGTGGTAACAGCGGCAGACGCAGCAGGGTCAGAGTGGTGATAAACGTGCCCGCCGCCGCCAGGCCATAGTTCCAGGCCACGCCGCCGGTGGCCAGCAGCAGACCGCCGATCATCGGTGAAATCACCGATCCCAGGCGCACCGTCAGCATGGTGATTGCCCCGGCCTGCATCAGATTCTCACGCCCGACCAGCGCGGGTGTCGCCGCCAGCAGTGCCGTCACGCCAAGCGAGGCGAAGAAACCGTCCCAGATCCCCAGCAGATAGATGGCGAGTAGCGACGGCTCAGGCAGCAGCGCGTTGAGGCACAGACCGACAAAGCCCACGCCGCAGGTCCCCCGCGCCAGCAGAATCAACCGTTTCCGCTCATAGCGATCCGCCAGCACACCGCCGACCATCAGGCCAACAAACATCGAGCAGCCGGTCAAGGTGACCGAGAGCCCCACCTGCCAGGTAGAGTGGGTCATCATCTGGATTTGGACCGGGATCGCCACACCCAGCAGGCCGAGCGACAGGATCGAGATAAAACGGGCGATAAAGACGGCGCGAAACGCCGGATGGGTTTGCAGCAAACTGAGGTTCAGCAGCCGGGATTGTCGGTTCATGACAGCGCCTTGTTATTCTTTTCCATCAACGCGCGATCGTTCAGCCTGCGTCTTTACGGGCTGCGCTTCCTTAGCCCGGTCATACGGTTAGCGATGCTTCCAGACAAGCGTGCGTTTGCCGCCGCGATGCATTCTGAATGATTTTGCGTATACCATTCTTGTGGTCCGCCATGCTAACATAACTGAATAGAATCGATAACGATAATTACTATCATTATCATATCAGGGATGTGAATTATGTCGTTTTCTACGACCACGGTGCGCGCCGTCGCCATACCGGGTCTGTTACTCGTCTTAGCCTTTGCTATCGCTCTCAGTCTGCTGATTGGCGCCAGACCTCTTCCAGTGAGCGTCGTCGTGGAGGCTTTTTCCGGTACCTGTCAGAGTGCCGACTGCACTATCGTGCTGGACGCCCGGCTGCCGCGAACCCTGGCGGGACTGCTGGCCGGCGCCGCGCTGGGCCTGGCAGGATCGCTGATGCAGACTCTGACGCGTAATCCCCTTGCCGACCCCGGCATTCTCGGGGTGAACTCCGGCGCCAGCTTCGCGATTGTGCTGGGCGCAGCGCTGTTTGGCATCCACTCCCCGCAGGAACAGTTGCTGATGTCGTTTTGCGGCGCGTTTGGCGCCTCGCTGCTGGTGGCCTTTACCGGCAGTCAGGGCGGCGGCCAACTCAGCCCGGTTCGCCTGACGCTAGCCGGTGTGGCGCTGGCGGCCGTGCTGGAGGGGCTCTCCAACGGGATTGCGCTCCTCAATCCCGATGTTTATGACCAGCTACGTTTCTGGCAGGCTGGCTCGCTGGATATCCGCACCCTGCAGACGCTGAAAATCGTCCTCCTGCCGGTGGTGCTTGCCGCCGCCGTGGCGCTGCTGTTAAGCCGGGCGTTGAACAGCCTGAGTCTCGGCAACGATACCGCCACCGCCCTCGGCAGTCGGGTCGCCCGTACTCAGGTCATCGGCCTGCTGGCGATTACCGTGCTCTGCGGTAGCGCCACGGCGGTGGTTGGCCCCATCGCCTTTATCGGCCTGATGATGCCGCATATGTCGCGCTGGCTGGTGGGCGCCGACCATCGCTGGTCGCTGCCGGTGACCCTGCTGGCCACCCCTGCCCTGCTGCTGTTTGCCGATGTATTGGGGCGCCTGCTGGTTCCCGGCGAACTGCGAGTCTCGGTAGTCAGCGCCTTTATCGGTGCGCCGGTGCTGATTTGGCTGGTGCGCCGTCAGCCGCGCGGAGGTGCAATATGATAGCCCCCTCCCGCCGACTGCTGCTCAGTTGCCTGATTCTGCTGGCCGCCAGCCTGCTGGTCTCCCTCTGGGGTCTCGGCAGCGGCCTGGTGCCGCTCAGCGTCGGGCAGGTGCTTTCCGCTCTGCTGGGCGATGCGCCGCGCAATATCACCATGGTGGTCACCGAATGGCGGTTGCCGCGGGTGCTGATGGCCCTGCTGATCGGCGCGGGACTTGGCGTTAGCGGTGCCATTTTTCAGTCGCTGATGCGCAACCCGCTGGGCAGCCCGGACGTGATGGGCTTCAACACCGGCGCCTGGAGCGGCGTGCTGGTGGCGATGGTGATGTTCGGCCAGAACCTGACGGCGATCGCGCTGGCGGCGATGACCGGCGGCGTGCTGACCGCGCTGGTGGTCTGGCTGCTGGCCTGGCGCAACGGCATCGAAACGTTCCGCCTGATTATTATTGGCATCGGCGTTCGCGCCATGCTGGTGGCCTTCAATACCTGGCTGCTGCTGCGCGCCTCGCTGGAGACCGCCCTCTCCGCCGGGCTGTGGAATGCCGGTTCGCTCAATGGCCTGACCTGGGGGAAAACCTGGCCCTCCGCGCCGCTGATTGTGCTGATGCTGGTCGCGGCGGCGCTGCTGGCGCGGCGCATGCGCCTGCTGGAGATGGGCGACGATACCGCCTGCGCGCTCGGCGTGCGGGTGGAACGTTCGCGCCTGCTGATGATGCTGGTGGGCGTGGTGCTGACCGCCGCCGCCACCGCGCTGGCGGGGCCGATCTCGTTTATCGCCCTGGTCGCGCCGCATATCGCCCGTCGCCTGAGCGGCACCGCGCGCTGGGGATTAACCCAATCGGCGCTCTGCGGCGCGCTGCTGCTGGCGCTGGCTGACTACAGCGCCCAGCGCCTGTTTATGCCCTATCAATTACCGGTGGGCGTGGTGACCGTCAGCCTCGGCGGCATCTATCTCATCGCGCTGTTAATTCAGGAGTCCCGCAAAAAATGACCGCCGAAACGACCCGTTTGCGCGGCGACCAGCTAACCCTGGCGTACGGCAAAAAGACCATCGCCGAATCGCTGAATGTGACCATTCCTGACGGCCATTTCACCGCGATCATTGGCCCTAACGGCTGCGGGAAATCGACGCTGCTGCGTACCCTGAGTCGCCTGATGACGCCGGCCAGCGGTCATGTTTATCTCGACGGTGAGCAGATCCAGCGCTATGCCAGCAAAGAGGTGGCGAAACGCATCGGTCTGCTGGCGCAAAATGCCACTACGCCGGGGGATATTACCGTTCAGGAGCTGGTGGCGCGCGGCCGCTATCCGCATCAGCCGCTGTTTACCCGCAGGCGTAAAGAGGATGATGACGCGGTCAACAGCGCCATGAGGGCGACCGGAATAACCGACCTGGCGCGACAAAGCGTCGATACGCTCTCCGGCGGCCAACGGCAGCGGGCCTGGATTGCGATGGTGCTGGCGCAGGAAACGGCCATTATGCTGCTCGACGAGCCCACCACCTGGCTGGATATCAGCCATCAAATCGATCTGCTGGAGCTGCTGAGTGAGCTGAATCGCGAGAAGGGGTATACCCTGGCGGCGGTGCTGCACGACCTTAACCAGGCCTGCCGTTACGCAACGCATTTGATTGCCTTGCGCGACGGCAAAATCGTCGCCGAGGGGGCACCGAAAGAGATTGTCACCGCCGAATTGATCGAGCGGATTTACGGCCTGCGCTGCATGATCATCGACGATCCGGTCACCCATACCCCGCTGGTGGTGCCGCTAGGGCGCCGGTAGTGAGCGCCATGGCTGCCACACTCCCGGCTCGCGCTACGCTTAGCCGGGCTACCTGAGCCAGGCTGGCATGATGCCCGGCGGCGCTGCGCTTGCGCGGGCCTACGGGACGAAGGCCGA